>DASZZL010000177.1:0-5069 GCA_035545035.1 Pyrinomonadaceae bacterium | reverse complement strand
TTCATGCCGCAGTGGGACTTTCTGGATTTCATCAACGAGCATGGCGCGCGCTACCCGACTTTCAACGTGAAGACGCAGACGGAAGTGGTCGACTTGTTGGAGACAGAGGGACGCGTCGTCGGCGTCAAGGCGACAACTCCGGATGGACCGATTGAGATTCACGCCGATTTGGTCGTCGGCGCGGACGGTCGTCATTCGATCGTGCGCGAACGCGCCGGTCTGGAAATCGAGAACATCGGCGCGCCGATGGACGTGCTTTGGTTCAGGCTCTCGCGACGCCCGGATGACTCAGGCCAGACACTCGGCCGGATCGTCGGCGGCAAGATCATGGTGATGCTCAATCGCGAAGACTATTACCAATGCGGCTTTGTGATTCGCAAAGGCGGCATCGAGCAAGTGCAGCAGAGAGGCCTCGAATCGTTCCATCAGGAGATCGTTTCAATGGCGCCGTTCCTGGGCGACCGCGTGGGCGAGCTGAAAAATTGGAAAGACATCAAACTTTTGACCGTGGTTGTCGATCGACTGCGCAAGTGGTATCGGCCGGGATTGCTGTGCATCGGCGACGCGGCGCACGCGATGTCGCCGATTGGCGGCGTGGGAATTAACCTCGCGATTCAGGACGCGGTCGCGGCGGCGAACATCCTCGCCGGTCGTTTGGCGCGCGGCACGGCGACGATGGTCGATCTACAGCGAGTTCAGTTGCGGCGCGAGTTTCCCACGCGCATGACGCAAGGGATGCAAGTGTTCATGCAGAACCAGGTGATCGAGAGAGTGCTCGGCAGCAATCAGCAACTTTCGTTACCGTGGCTGCTGAAGCTTTTCAACCGTTGGCCATTCCTCAGACGCATTCCCGCGCGGGTATTGGGCGTTGGCTTTCGCGCTGAGCACGTGAAGACAGTGAGCAGTGAGCAGTGAGCAGTAAGCAGTAAGCAGCAGCTACGGTTGAACTCCCGCCGCTGAAGCGTTCACTTATCCGCCGCCGGCCGACTAAACCGTCAACAAAAACGCGACCACTGCGGGAATTGTTATCTCGGGTCTCTCTTCCTGGGATATGTGCCCGCTCTGATCGATCACTTCCAAAGTAGAGGTCTGTATGTCTTGATGCAGCCGCTCGCCGCTTTCGAGGGGAAGAAGTCCGTCCTGCCTCCCCCAAATGATCAGCGTCGGCGTCTGGATGGTTTTGTACTTCGCCACGATTTCGTCGAAGTGGGGCGGAATGATTTGCTTTCCCGTTTCAAGCAGCGCGTGCCGCGCGCCCGGGTCGGATAGCGGCGTCGCATAGGCCGTAATTTGCGGTTCGGTGATCTTGTTCGGGTCGTAGTAGGACGCACGCAGCACTAGTTTCGCGGCGAACCTGCTCGGTACTAGATAAGCGATCAGATTTATGACTGGAACTGACAGCAGCTTAATAAAGCACGGAACGTATTCCTTGTAAGCGGCGGAATCGATCAGAATCAAGGATTTCAAACGCGACAGCTCTCCCCTTTCCATCAGCATGATTGTCAGCAGCAGCGAAAGTCCACCCCCGAAGGAATTTCCGATCAAGGTCAGGTCCCGCAGGTCTTGGTCGATAATGAATTTGTAGAGTAAGTCCGCATGATCCTGCGATGAGTATCGATTGTCGTAGGGCTTCGGTGATTTCCCGCAGCCCTTAAGGTCAATCGTTATCACCTTGTATTTGGCCGTCAGCGGTGAGCCGGCTTTCACAAATTCTCGCCACGAATACAAGCTGGCGCCAAAGCCGTGTATGCACAGCAGGGGATTGCCCTGGCCGTGAACCTCGTAATACAAGTTGATCGGACTGCTCATGGGATGCTCCTTTGTGGGACTCTCCGCGGAATGGCGCAGAGCGTATCACGATCCTCGACATTTGCAAGGTTTTGCATACGGACTCGAACTTGCAGATTCTCATGAGTTGCATTGGAAGGGTTTGACAGTTAGATTCCTTCGGAACAATGTATGGAAATTCTTCCAGATGGTTCTGGGTCCTGAATGTATCGCATACTGATCAAACTATTCGCGCTCGCCCTGCTTGCATCACTTGGCAGCGGTGCACACATAGGGCTTAGTCCATCCGGGAAGGCTGAGAGTACCGGCTTCCTTATTGTCTCAGAGAGGATCGTTCCCGCCAGGTCGCACCGTTTTAAGATCCGCACCATTACTGCCGGCGTCAATCTCAAGAACACGTCTGATCTTATTACCGTGGAGTCGGCCATAGGCTTCCTCCAAAGAGCGAAAAAGAAGTTCGAGGACGAAGGCTACGAGATTCAAACTCTGCGCATCGCGACGCAGCCTTTGCCCGAGTATCTCAACGGCAAGTCGCGTGGAGAAGCGCTCGCGGATCTTAAGGCGATTGACGGAGTGGTTTCTGCTAAAAATGTGCTAATCAGCATTGGGCCAGCCATCACGGATGATCGCCACGACCCGGAGTTCGCATCATGGGCGACTCAACTCGTAAAGGAAACAAAGAATATCAATTTCAGCGTTACCGTGGCGTCACCTCAGCGAGGTATTCACCGTCAAACCGCCCTCACTGCCGCTGAAGCAATCGTAGCGATTAGCAAAACTAGTCCCGGCGGCGAGGGCAATTTTCGTTTCACGGCCGCCGCAAATTGTCTCGCCGGTACGCCATTCTTTCCGGTTGCCTATCATCAGGGTGCTGTGGCATTCAGCATCGGCCTGGAATCGCCCGGCCTCCTGCAAGAAGCATTTGAACAATCCAAAGACATCGAAGAGGCAAAGGCGAAACTCAAGACTCTCTTGGAGTCTGAACTCGGCCCGGTCGAAAAGTTGGCGATGGGAATTGCGCGCAACGAACATCGTCAGTATTTAGGAATCGATACTTCACCAGCTCCATCAAAAGAGGCAAGCATCGGCGCGGCTATTGAGGCTCTCACACGAGTTCCATTTGGGAGCGCTTCAACTTTGGCTGCGTGCGCGGCAATTACGGATGTGCTGAAAAGCTTGAGTATCAAGACATGCGGCTATTCTGGTCTGATGCTGCCAGTGCTCGAAGATCCGGTGCTGGCCAAACGCGCGGCTGAATGGCGATACAGTGTTCGCGAGCTGCTGCTATATTCGAGCGTGTGCGGCACCGGCCTTGATGTGGTTCCCTTGGCCGGTGACACGCCGGCGAATGAACTCGCCGCGCTGATTCGCGATGTCGCGGCTCTCTCGACCAAACTTCACAAGCCCCTTTCCGCTCGTCTCTTTCTTATTCCTGGAAAGAAGGCAGGAGAGCACGCCGAATTCGATAACCCTTTTCTCACCAGCTCAGTCGTCATGAAACTGGATTGAGGCATCGGGTCGCCAGCCGGGTAGCCGCGCGGGGTACCTGGCCGTTGTTGAAGAGCTAGATTGGAATCAACACACCTCGCATAACACAATAACACCCCTGGCTGCATCGCAGATCCCAGCAAGAGGGTACGGCTGACTCAACTTTCCGTTATAAGTTATTCAAAATCGTCATTGCCGTGCCTTCAAAGATCCGCCGCTTCTCTTCTTCAGGAATATCGAGGCCCTCGATCGAAGACACCGCGCGCTCGATCGAGCCGAGCAGGTGTGGATAGTCGCTGCCCATCACCATGTGATCCGCGCCGATCATTTCGCGAACCATGTTCAGCATGTGCGAATTGAAATTCACGGTGTCGTAATAGAGCTTTTTCAGATAAGTGCTCGGCAGTTCATCGATCTTAGCGCGGCATTCCGAGAAATCACGCCAGCCACTGTCCATGCGCTCCATCAGGTAAGGCACAGCGCCGCCCAGATGCGCGACGATCCAGCGAATGTCGGGAAACTCGCGGAGCATTCCATCAAAGCACATCCGCGCCACCGCCAGCGTCGTGTCGAACATAAAACCTACGATCGGCCCGAGCACATATTCGCGAAATGGTTCCGTATTGGCAGGCAGCATCGGATGGAGCAGGATGCAGAGCTTCAGGCGGTTAGCTTCGGCGAAGAACGGCCGATACTCGGGCGACGTCAGCGGCTTGCCGCCGATGTTGCTCAAAAGGATCACGCCATTCAACTTCAATTCGTCAATCGCGCGGTGGAGTTCGTCGAGCGCCGCGTCAGGCGCGTCCATCGGAATCGATGCGAAGCCTTTGAAGCGCGTCGGATGTTTCGCGATCAGTTCGGCATAAGAATCGTTGACGATGCGAGCTATTTCCGGCTGATGCTGCGCGTCGGTGAAAAAGACATTCGGCGTTGACAGCGAGACGACTTCCACGTCGATTGTGACGCGATCCATGTCGTCGAGGCGCTGGGCTACGTCAGTCATGGGCGGAGTCACGCCAAAAAAGCGCGCGCCGCGATACTTGATGATGGTCTGGCCGCTGGGGCTCTTGTCAAAAGAGAATTCGGAAGGCAGATCGCGAATCTTGTCGAAGTAGATCGTGGGATAGTAATGCGTGTGCAGATCGAATTTGCGCAGAGGCGCCGTTTTCACCGCGTCGGTCATGATTTCAATACGATCTCTTGAATCGCCGATACACTGCCCAGGAGAACACGCCGGGGATCAGAAAGATGAGCAGGAGCACAAAGTTAATGCCTTCGACTTGCTCTTCATAGATCGTTCCCAGTACATGGTGAACGGTTGACCTTTGACGAAAGACGCCGATGACGTAGCGTGCTTCAAGCAGGGCGAGGCCGACGAACCACAGGATCATAAAGATAAGACAAGCCATCGCGATACGTTTTCTGTTTGCGTCGGTCATAGCCAGATGGTAAATCGGAAATCATGAATCGTAAATGGCCAGCCAGTAGGGAGATGGCTGCGGGCGCGTCCAGGCGGCTATTTCGCCACCGTCGCTCCGGCTCGTACTTTGAGTATTGTTCGGTAAGTTAATAGACTAAGGACATGAGCGAGCCGGACATTCAGACGCTTCTGGACAAAGTTCTCGGCGGAGACCGCCTGACGGCAGAAGACTGTACCGCGCTGCTCGAATCGTACGACATCGCGCGCATCGGCGCGGCCGCGGATGAGATTCGCCGCCGGCGTCATCCGGACAACATCGTCACCTACATCATCGATCGCAACATCAACTACACGAACGTCTGCAACGTCGTGT
>DASZZL010000176.1:0-32425 GCA_035545035.1 Pyrinomonadaceae bacterium | reverse complement strand
ATTTACATTTGCGAGAACAACAAGTACGGCATGGGAACTTCGCTGGAGCGCTCCATGTCGTCGCAGAACGTAGCGCAGAAAGCCTCAGCTTATGAACTGGCTTCAGAGTTCGTGGATGGAATGGACGTGATGGCGATGCGTCGCGCGACACGGCGCGCGGTCGAACGAGCGCGAAAGGAATCCCTTCCGACGTTGATCGAAGCACAAACCTATCGGTACATGGGCCATTCGATGTCGGACCCGGGCAAGTACCGCACGCGCGCCGAAATTGAAAAATATCAGGAGCGCGATCCGATCAAGCTCTTCACCGCGACGCTAAAAGAGAACGACTTCCTAACTGACAAAGATATTGCCGAAATTGAAGCGCAAGTGAAAGAACAGGTCGAGCAAGCTTTACGCTTTGCTGAAGATAGTCCTGAACCAGATCCGAAAGAATTGTACACGAACGTTTACGCGAACTCGTGAACTTTCTCGAGCCGAGGATTGACTGATGGCGGTAATGACCATGCGCGATGCGCTGAACCAGGCTATGCGCGAAGAGTTGGCGCGCGACGGAGACGTGTTTCTCATGGGCGAGGAAGTCGCCGAATATCAGGGCGCATACAAAGTCACTCGCGGATTGCTGGAAGAGTTTGGGCCGAAGCGGGTCATCGATACGCCGATTACCGAGCTGGGATTCGCCGGGCTTGGCGTCGGCGCAGCGATGGCCGGTCTGCGTCCGATTGTCGAGTTCATGACTTTTAACTTTTCGTTTCTAGCGACCGATCAAATTATTAACTCCGCGGCCAAGATGCTTTACATGTCTGGCGGCCAGTTCAAAATCCCGATCGTGTTTCGCGGACCGGGCGGCTCGGCCTATCAGGTTTCATCGCAGCATTCGCAGGCGTTGGAATCGTGGTATGCGTACTTCCCTGGCTTGAAGGTCGTAATGCCTTCGACGCCTGCGGACGCAAAGGGGCTTTTGAAGAGCGCGATTCGCGACGACGATCCTGTAATCTTCATCGAGCAGGAACGAATGTACGGCATGAAGGGCGAAGTTCCTGAGGATGAAGACTTCACGATTCCGCTCGGCGTCGCCGAGGTAAAACGCGAAGGCACGGATGCGACAATCGTCGCGCGGTCTTTGATGGTTCCCGCTGCGCTGAAGGCTGCTGCGGAACTCGAGAAAGTCGGCGTTTCGTGCGAAGTGATCGATCCGCGCACGATTCGGCCTCTGGACATCGGCACGATTGTCGAGTCGGTGAAAAAAACAAATCGCGTGGTAGTCGCGGAAGAATCGCATCCCTTCTGCGGCGTCGGCGCGGAAATTAGCGCTGAGATCAATGAACGCGCTTTTGATTATCTCGACGCGCCGGTCAAACGAGTGTCAGGCGCGGACGTGCCGATGCCTTACGCAAAGAACCTAGAGCAGCTTGCTATTCCGGGCTTTGAACAAATTGTCGCCGCGGTGCGCGAAGTAAGTTATCTCGACTAGTCAGAGGAATATCAGATGGCAACGCAAGTCGTAATGCCCAAGCTTTCGCCGACGATGGAGGAGGGGCAGCTTTCTCGCTGGTTGAAGAAGGAGGGCGACAAAGTATCGATGGGTGAGCCGCTCGCCGAAATCGATACCGACAAAGCGACCATGGAGATGCAGGCGCTGTCGAACGGCGTGCTGCGCAAGATTCTGATCGGCGAAGGTCAAAGCGCTCCGCTGGGACAAGCCATCGCGATCATCGGCGACGCCGACGAAGACATCTCGGCTTTGCTCAAGTCAATCGAAAGTAAACCTGCGAAAGCTCCATCAGCAACCGCAGAGTCCGCACAACCCGCTGCGGAGCCTGCGCCGGACAGCACGCCCGCCGCCGCAACGAAGTCGGCAGTTCCCGCCGACGGAAAACCTTCTACCGAGACTTCTCGCGACGACGGACGGCAACTGATTTCCCCAATCGCGGCGCGCATGGCTGCGGAGGCGGGAATCAATCTCAAGTCCGTTCAGGGCAGCGGGCCTGGCGGTCGCATCGTCAAGCGCGACGTCGAAGCCGCAGTCGGTGCGACAGAAGCGCCGGCCAAAGGCGCTCCGCGCTTGAAACCGATTGCCGCCGCGTCGCATGAACCAGGCGTCGTTTATGGGCCCTCATCGTACCGCGAAGAACCGCTTAGCGAAATGCGGCGCACGATCGCGCGGCGCTTAGTCACTTCGCTTGGCCCGGTGCCGCATTTCTTTCTCACCAGCGAAATCGATATGGAGCGGGCCGCGGATATGCGGCGGTCAATCAACGAGCTGTATCCCGAAGTCAAGCTCAGCGTCAACGACATCGTTATCAAGGTGACCGCCGGCGCTTTGATGCAACACCCGCAGGTCAACGCCTCGTTCCAGGACAAGACGGTTCGATACTACGAGCACGCCGACATCGGCGTAGCCGTCGCAACCGAGAATGGCTTGATAACGCCGGTCGTGCGCTCCGCAGATTTGAAGAGCCTGCTTGAAATCGCCGGCGAAATTCGTGAACTGGCGACGCGCGCACGCGTGCGCAAGCTGAAACCCGAGGAATATACGGGCGCCAGTTTCTCGATCAGCAACCTCGGAATGTTCGGCATCGACGAGTTTACTGCGGTGATTAATCCGCCGGAGGGCGCAATCCTGGCCGTCGGCGCCATGGCGCCAAAGCCGGTAGTGAACGACGGCCAAATCGTCATTCGTCAGACGATGCGCGTCACCATGTCCTGCGATCATCGCGTGATCGACGGCGCCACCGGGGCGCAGTTCTTGCAAACATTCAAGCAGATACTCGAAAACCCGCTTTACTTGTTTCTGAGCCAGTAGGACGTTGTTCCGATAACACTCTAATCCGAGATCGGGACACAGCCCGATCTTTTTTGTGCCCGTCATCCGGAAACCTGTCGTGAGCAAATCAAGACACACGACCGTCAGTCGCCTGAGTGCGTCGACTGCGGCGCCGCACCTCGCTCTGATTGCCGTGCAAGTAATGTTTGGGACGTGGCCCATCGTTGGGAAGATCGTTTTGCGGGCGGTACCCAGCGCTGGCCTGGTTGGTTTGCGGGTTGCCGGCGCATCGTTGGCATTTATCATCATCGGCAGAGTGACGGGCGGCGTGGGTCGAATCCGGAGAGAAGACTGGCCGCTGCTCGTGATGTCGAGCTTGCTCGGGCTCGTTTTGAATCAGTGGCTGTATGTGAAGGGTCTGTCGCTTACGACCGCGATCAACTCGACTCTGTTGAGTACGACGATTCCGGTTTTCACGCTTTTCGTTGGAATAATTCTGCGCACCGATCGCGCGACGCTCAGGCGCATGATGGGTATCGCGCTCGCCGCCAGCGGCGTCATCTATCTGATCGGGCCAACGCGCAGCGAGTTTTCGTCTCTGACACGTGCGGGTGATTTGCTGATCGTAACCAACTCGCTCTGCTATGGCGCTTACATTGCGGTGTCAAAGGATTTGGTGAAGCGCTACCGCGCGCTGACGGTTATCACCTGGATTTTCATCGTGGCCTCTGTCGCGACGGTCCCGGTCGGCGTGGTTAGCTTGTCGCACATTTCCCTTGCGGACATCACCGTCGGCGTGTGGCTGGAGATTCTCTTCATTATTTTGGTGCCCACTGTGGCCGCGTATTACCTGAACGCCTGGGCTCTGGCGCGCGTGCCTCCGAGCACCGTCGCTGTGTACATTTATCTGCAGCCGTTGATTGCGTTCGTGCTGGCGCCGATGCTTCTGGGCGAGAAGTTAAGCTGGCGCACAGCTGTCGCGTCCCTATTGATCTTCGCGGGCGTGTTGGTTGTGACGCGCCGCGGACGGAGCCGGGCAATCCGTGAAATTGCCGAGCATCCTGAAGCGTTCGGGCATTAGTCACCGGATCAAGTCATCGCAGATCAGCTCCGCAAGATCGACACTGCGCCCTGCGTCTCGCGTTAAGCGTATGGCATGACGCGCAGCGCACGTACATCGTTCGTGCGAACCAGTTGGTTATCAGCGCACTGCCGACTAGAATCGCCACCGCGACAACAAGATTTAGCAGAGTTCCCTTCACCGGTTGTAGCTTTCCTTGAGATAACGACGATAGCGCAATCCGCGTTCGTATCCTTGCCGATAGCTAACCGAAAAGACAAGCGCTTAGCCAATCTATCGTTGGCGTAAAACTTTACTCATTGAGTGAAACCGAACGGCTGTGTTAGCTTATGAGCGATCGGGTACGACAGGCGCATTCATAAGGAGCAGCAAGTGTTCGATATTGTAGACAAGTATTGGCCCATGTCGGTCGGTGACGGCAAAGCCACGCGCAAGAAAAAACCTCGGATACTCGCTATCACCACCGACTGCTGCACTGGCTGCGCCGGCTCACCGGCATGCATCGAGTACTGCCCGATCGAAGCTTGCATGTTCTGGGTGCCCGACGACGATCATCCGCCGTTTGGGCGTATCGAAGTCGATCCTTACCTCTGCATCGGTTGTCAGAAATGCATCAGCAAAGGACCGGACGGCGCCTTTTTGGATGGCTGTCCATGGGATGCGATTGAAATGATCCCCACCGACGATTGGGAAGCGATGCATGGTATTGCTTTGCCCGATGCTCCGCCTCCGCCACCAGCGATCGCCGCAGGGTTAACGCCCGCATTATCGGGCGATTGACGACAGGTTAATTCTTCGGCCGACTCTCGATAGCCCTTGCTGTTACCACCGCCTGCTGCTTAGTCTCAGCGTCGTTTGTCGCGGTTCCCTGCGCAAACGACTCGATCAAGGGAAGATCATCCTTCGTCCCAACGTACGCGAGCGCACGCAACGCATCGTAGATGGTTGCGCGATCGGGCGTAAGCCACAAGACCGTCCGCGCTGCCGCAATTTGTTCTCCTTCTTTTACGACGACCTTGCCGATCATCCCGTCCAAAGGCGAACGGAACTCCTGAACAATGCCGGAGAGGTCCCGGATTCTGCCGAGCAGGCCGCCGGATTTCACCTTCGACCCTTCGGATAACAGACTGACAAGCGTGCCTGTCATTGGCGCTTTCACATCGTAGGCTTGCAGCATTGCGCTTAACTCCGGCCTGCCGGTCGCGTCGCCGAAACGAACCAGCTGCAACGCCGCATTGCGACGCACGAGCGGTTCGGCGTCGTCGAGTAAGCCGACGAGCGCCTGATGAAATTCCGGCGAAGTGTTGTCCTGGCCCATCACCCATGCGGCTGTCTTTCGGATTTCGCCGGTCGGGCTTTTCGATACGCTGACGATCTGCGGATAGAACTTCTTCACACTCGATTCGCCCTTCTCGATTCTCGTCTCGACCAGCGACAGCGCGTGCTGAATGTGGCGTGGGTTCTTTTCGTCGGCGAGGTACTTCGCGATTTCCTCATCCGACAGATCGCGGCCAAACCAGGTAAGGTACCAGGTGAGAAACGGAACGACGATAAACAGCGCCGCCAGAATGATCAGCGGCCAGGTTGAGCGCTGGCGTGATGGAAAGGTTGTTACAGCGCCTTTTTCGTTTCTATTGCCGTTCATCGAAATAGCGGTTGTGCGCCGTAACTGTTACACCCTCACCCAACCCTCTCCCAGAGGGAGAGGGAGTTTTCAAGCGTCAGCGCGCCGGATAAAGGTGATACAGCATCAAGTAAACAATCACACCCGTGATCGAAACGTAAAGCCACAGCGGCAGCGTCCAACGCGCGATTGCCTTGTGGCGCTGAAACTCTCTTCGCTTCGCCCGCCGGACCGTTACGATCACAAAAGGCACGATCACTACCGCCAGGAAGGTGTGGGTGTAAAGGATGGTGAAATAAACCGGACGCACAATTCCCTGCCCTGCGAATTTCGTTACCCCGTGGTGAGAATGATAGACGACATAGGAAACCAGAAACAGAACTGAAGCCGTCAAGGCGGCTAGCTGGCAGTTGCGGTGCGCCGAAACATTCTTTCGTCGAATGAAATAGTAACCACTGGAAAGCAGCACGAAACTTGAGGCGTTGAGGGTCGCGTTCAGATGGGGGAGGATCGAAAAGTAATCCGTCATTTCTTGCTACTTATCGGTGGCGCGCGGAACCTTCATCTCGGCCACCAGGCGATTGACATCGGGCGGCATCGGCCGGCCCTTCGCGTCCTTCAATGCCGGCGCGCTCTTCAACGCTGGTGCATTGGCGGCGGCTGATGAACTGCCGGCGCCGACTTGTCGCGGCGCTTTACCGCTCTTGAGAGCACGCTTCTCAAGCTTGTCGACGACGATCTTCTTCGCCGGCACAAGTAGAAACGGCAGCGCCAGGACCATCGGAACGACGATCATGAATAGACCGTCGGTCGTAATAATGCTTCCGGCTGCAAAGAGGTTGTACAAGACAAGCGCAAGAAAACCGCCGGCCACGACGATGCAAACCAGATTCAAAAGAGTTTCTTCGCGCTTCATTCCGCTAACTTCGGCGTTCGCTGCGACAGTCATTCAATACTCGCTCCTCATCCTCAGTGTTTCTTCGCCGGCGCTTTTTGCGCGCGTTCGGAAAGCTCTTCATATCCGCATCGCTCGCATTGCCAGAGCGGAAACACCGCGCTCGGCTCGGCGGCATTCTGATAGACGGCTCGCTCCGAAGGAATAATCTTCCCGCCGCAGCGTGGGCACGAGCGTCCGCGCGTCGTGCGCCGGTCCACGTCGATCACATTCAATAACTCGGTCGCGTCATCCATTACAATCAACTCAACCGGCGCTGCCGAATAGCCAGAATGAAGATGGTGCAGAAGATCGTGACCGGCGGCACCAAAAGCACGAGCACGCCAATGTTCAGATTTCTGACAAACGCAGAGTTATTCCCAAGCGAAGCTCGGCACATCACGCATTGGGCCACCGTTGAATCCGAAAGCAGAGCGATAGTCAACGCAACGACCGCCGCCGTCAAGACGTAACGCATTATCTGCTTTCTGCTGGTGCTTCGCATATCGCGTTCGTCAGCGGCTTTCTGCCGGCGGCTGAGCCCCTCCCGTGCGCAACGCCTTTGAGCGAAAACTGTCCGGGAAGAACATCAGCAACAGGCAGATAGCAACCACCAACGTCGGCACGATCGTCAGAATTAAGTTCAAGCGCTCGAACCGCAGGTGCATGAAGTAGGCGACGATCAGCGCCGCCTTGATGATCGACGCGCCCAACAGAATCACCAGCATGTAAACCAACGGCAGTTGAATGTAGCCGAGAAAAACCTCGAAGCCGGTCAGCAGCAGCAGCCAAACCCAAACTGAAATGAACAGTTTGTTGCTTCCGGCAAAATGTTCGTCATCGCCAATCGCGTGTGTAGTCATTCTCGCATCCTCCAACACGGTCGCTTACTTCTTTGGCCAGATCGACAGCAGGTAGATCATCGGGAAGACAAACATCCAGACCAAATCGACAAAGTGCCAGTAGAGCCCGCTGATCTCAACATCCTCATGCTTTAACTTGTTGACACGCCCGGCAACTATCAAAAGATAGATGCAGCCCGTAGCCACGTGGAACATGTGCATTCCCGTAATGCCAAAAAAAGTCGCGCCGAAAAGCGGCGTCGCGCCCGGCCATTTTTCGATCCACTCCGCCGGCAACTGAAACGGCGACAAGCCTTCGCCTATCAAGTGCCGCCACTCGATCATGTGCAGCACAATGAACGTCGCGCCCAACACGGCCGTGGCCAGAATCCACTTGCGCGCGGTCGATTTTTCCTTGCGCGCAGACGCAGACACGGCCATCACCATCGTCAGACTGGACGACAAAAGCACCAGCGTCATCACCGAAGAAAAAACGATGCTCGGATAAAACCGAAACGGCGTCGGCCAGACATTAGACGCGCGCACGTAGGCATAGCCGATCAGCAATGACGAGAAAGTGAGCGAGTCGGACATGATGAAGAGCCACATCCCCAGCTTTCTATGACCCACTCGATAGGGATGGACGCCGCCGCCCCAGTCGCCTGCTATAGCCTGTGCTTCAGTTGCCACCAATCACCTCCACAAGAATAGGAGTAAGAACAAACAGATCCAAAGCCCATCCATGAAGTGCCAATAGATCGTTGCCGCGTCCGCGGCGCCGACGCGGCGAAGCTCGCCCTCGGCCGTGTCGCGCTTCTTTGTCGTGCGCAGCATTAGATAACTCAAAGCGAGAATGCCGCCGAATAGGTGCACGCCGTGCGCGGCTGTGAACAAATAAAAGAAAGAGCTGTGCGGGTTGCTGGCCACGTAAACGCCCTGCCGCACAAGTTGCCGCCACGCCATTAACTGCGAGCCCAGAAAGCCAAGACCTAAAACGACGGTCACGATCAACCAGCGACCGTAACCCTCATCATTCGCAGCCTTCAAAGAGCGACGCGAGATCTCCATCGTGACGCTGCTGATCAGAATTAGCGACGTGCTCAGCCAGAGCACCTTTGGCATGCCGATCGGGTGCCAGTCATTGCCCGAAGCCGAGCGCACGATGTACGCGCTCGTGAGCGCCGTGAACAGCATCACGATGCTGGCGATTGCCGCCCAGGCGCCGATGCGATAACGCGCCGGCGAGAACTGCCGCGACTCACCGTCTTTGCCAAAGCGTCCGCCACCGTTTTTCGGAAAGCCGTTGCCCGGGCGCGGCCCGCCGCCAACCGTGGCGTTGATTACCCGCTCAGTGCTTGTGACCGTTGCCGCCATTTCCGCTTGTGTCTCCCAAAGTCGCCGCGACCTCAGCGCCCTCCGGTTCATTCTGCATCATGAAATCCTTCGGCGCGCCGGGTACTGCGAATTCGTAAGGCCCGCGATAGACCGTCGGTAGGTGCCCCGCGAAATTGTCGTGCGGCGGCGGCGTCGCCGTCGTCCATTCCAGCGTCGTCGCCTCCCACGGATTGTCCGTGGCCTTCTTGCCCTTGAACATGCTCCAGAGAAAGTTGAAGTAGAAAACGATCTGAACCGAGACGGTGATGATCGCGGCGATCGTCACGAACAGAACCAGCGAATGGGCGCCCTTCAGAAACTCGTATTCGTTGAAGTTCGCATAACGACGCGGCATCCCCAGCATCCCCATCGCGTGGAACGGGATAAAGATCGCATAAACGCCGATGAAGGTAATCCAAAAGTGAAACTTGCCGAGACCTTCATGCATCATGCGGCCAAACATTTTCGGAAACCAGAAATACGTCGCCGCGAACATTCCAAAAATCGACGCCACGCCCATGACCAAATGGAAGTGCGCCGTCACGAAATAAGTATCGTGAAAGAAAAAGTCAAGCGACGTTTGTCCCAGTACCAGCCCGGTGATTCCGCCCGCCACAAAAACTGAAACGAAGCCGATGGCAAAAAGCATCGGCGTGGTAAAGCGAATCTTCGCGCCCCAGAGCGTGCCGATCCAGTTGAACGTCTTGATCGCGGAAGGCACGCCAATCGAGAGCGTCAGGATTGAAAACGCAATCGCTGAGTACGGGCTCATGCCGCTGATGAACATGTGATGGCCCCAGACGAAGAAGCCCAACATGCCGATCGCGAAAATCGCGAAGACCATCGCGCGATAACCAAATATCGGCTTTCGCGCGAACGTCGAAAGAATGTGCGAAGTCGCGCCCATGCCCGGCAGAATCGCGATGTAAACTTCCGGATGGCCGAAGAACCAGAACAGGTGTTGCCAGAGAAGTGGCGAGCCGCCCGCGTGATTGGGAACCAGGGCACCGCTCACGTACAAGTCCGCTGGAATGAAGAAGCTCGTCCCGGCGATTCGATCCAGCAACAGCAGGATTCCGCCACCGAGCAGCACCGGAAACGAAAGCAGCGCCAATACGGCAGTCGTAAACCACGCCCAGCAGGTCAGCGGCATGCGCATCAAAGACATGCCCCGGGTTCGCATGTTCAGCAAAGTAGTAATGAAGTTCAAAGCGCCCAGCAACGAGCCCACACAAAAGATTGCAATGCTGATAATCCAAAGGTTCACGCCCGCGCCCTGGCCTGGGCCGGCAACCTTGCCCAGCGCGCTCAGCGGCGCGTAGCCAGTCCACCCGCCTATGGGCCCGACCGTTCCGCTGCCGGCGGCGAATGACTCACCCAACTTCGAGAACCATGCGCCCACTGTCTGGTTGCCTTCGGCGAAGATCGCTGTCAACAGCACCATGAATCCAACGAAGGTCACCCAGAACGACATCATGTTGAGGAACGGAAAAGCCATGTCTTCCGCGCCGATTTGAATCGGCAGAAAGTAATTGCCGAACCCGCCCTGTGGCGCGGTCGTCAGCACGAAGAAAACCATGATCGTCCCGTGCATAGTGACTAAGGACAGATAAAACTCCGGCGTCATCACGCCGCCCGGCGCGCCCTGCGGAAACAATGTCGCCATGATCGGCCATTTGGTTCCCGGCCAGCTCAGGTTCATGCGCATCAGAACCGACATGATCATCCCGACGATTACGGCACTCAGCGCCAGGAGAATGTACTGGATGCCGATTACTTTGTGATCGAGACTAAAGATGTATTTGCGAATGAAACTCTTCGGTGGCTCGTGCCGATGAACTACATCATGCGTTGCTTCTGCCATCGCGTCTCTCCCTCTGGGTTCGGAGCAAATTCGAAACTCAGTACTGCGGAAGCGGATACTTGTTCAGCAGCTCGTCCTTGCGCGCCTGGAACTTCGCCTGTGGCAATGCCGTCAGCTCGTTAAATTCATTCTCAGGCAAAACCAGCATGTAGGATTTCATCTTGTAATGATTCATGCCGCAAAGCTCGGCGCAGGCGAGCTCATACTTGCCGATTTTCGTCGCGGTAAAGTGCACGTGGATCGCCATGCCAGGCACGAGGTCCTGCTTGAAGCGCAGTTGCGGGACCCAAAAGCTGTGCGTCACGTCTTTCGACATGAGGATGAGTTCGACGGGCCGATTCGCCGGGATGGCGAGCGTCGCGACGACTGAGTCGTCTTTGGCGCTCGGGTCAGTGTCATCGAGTCCGACGTAGTTCAAAGACGAATCGTCGATCAGTTTCGGGTCGGTGCGGCCGAAGACGTTGTCTTTCCCCGCGTAATGAAAATTCCAACTGAACTGCTGCGCGACAACTCTGACCTGATAAGAGCCCGGCGGCGCCGAGTGCAAGTGCAAAGAGGCCCAAACGCTCTGGCCCATTATCGCGAGGCTGATAAAGATCACCGCGGTCACCAGCGTCCAGACGACTTCGAGTCGGTTGCTTCCGTGCGAGTAAGTCGCGCGTTCTTTGTCCGCCGTGTCGCGATATTTCCAGACGACCCAGCCGAGACCAACCTGCGCCGCCGCGAAAGCTATGCCGCAAACAATAATTGTGAGCGTGAACTGGCTGTCAACGCGCGGCCCGTGCTCCGAAATCGCTTCCGGGAACCACCAGTGTTTGCTAACGAACATGGCGACCGAGCCCAGCGTTATGATCCAGATCGCTATTCCGAGAGCGCGTCCCATCGATTATCTCCTTCGTGGCATTCGTAGCATAGACTTTAGTCTGTGAGTGTTGAGCGCCCGCGCTACACAGACTAAAGTCTATGCTACGAATCACCTGTCAAGAACCATCACTCCGAACAACAGCGGCAAGTAGAGCACGGAAGCCAGCAGGAGCTGACGCGCGTGCTGATTCGATTTCGAAAGCGCAGCGCGCACGCCGCTGGCCAGGAACAGTAAGCCCAGCACCAGCGCCGCGACGAAGTAAAAACGGCCCGAGATTCCCAGAATCACCGGGAGCAAGCTCACCGGTATCAGCATCAATGTGAAAGCGACAATCTGCTGTCCGGTCACTCGACCCTCGGGCTCGACGACCGGGAGCATGCGAATGCCGGCGCGGCCGTAGTCCTCTCGATACATCCAGGCGATTGCCAGAAAATGCGGAAACTGCCAGAGAAACAAAATCGCGAATAACACCCACGCGGCCACGCCGATTTCGCCACGCGCCGCCGCCCAGCCAATCAACGGCGGCATCGCGCCCGGAAAAGCGCCCACCACGGTCGAGAGCGTCGTGCGAGTCTTCAAAGGCGTGTAGAGCAGGAGATAACCCGCGATGATCGTCAGCCCAAGAACGGCTGTCAGTAGGTTTACAAACGAAGCGAGATAAACTTCCGCGGTGATCGTCAGGGCCAGGCCGAACCAAAGCGCTTCGACCGGCAGCAATCTTCCCGATGGCAGCGGCCGCTCGGCGGTCCGGCGCATCAACGCATCGAGGTCGCGTTCCATGAACTGGTTGAGCGTTGCGATGCCGGACGAGAGCAGGGCAATTCCGATCATGGCATGCGTCAACAGCGCATAATCAACCGCGCCACGCGAGCCGAGACAGAATCCCGCCGCCGAAGTCAGCACGATCAGAAACGTTATGCGCGGTTTTGTGAGTTCGATGTACGCGGACACTTTTGCTCGCAGCGTCGACGCAGGCAGGGCGGCCTCGCGCGTGCGCGGCGAATGCAGTTCTATTGTCTCAGTCTCCATCAAGACTTGAATTTCCTAATTCACAAAATAAGAAGATTACCAGTATCCCCGGCACATTTGCGTCAAGCCGTAGCCAGCGCGTATGCCGGCCGCTCAACACGCAAGACTCGGAATGCTCTCAACGTCAAAACGATCGTCGCCGCGAAAACCAGTGCGCCGCAGGCCACGTGCGCGACCGTCACCGAAATCATCGGATTCAGCGGCTGCGGATCGTTTGGCGATGCCGCGCGCACGATGTAGGTAGTGACTCCCAGCACGAGCTGCACGAACAACAAGCCGGCGGCGATTAGCGCCGGGCGCTTAAGAAAATTCTCCGCCCGATAACGGGTCAGCACTGTCACCACGGTAGCCCCCAGCACGAGCGTTACGATGATCGCGCCGGCTACGTGACTGAGAAGCAAGCCGGTCGGCAGTGGCTGGTCCCAGGTTGCCGAATGCCGCAGCGTTGCGCCCAGTACAAGCTGAACGAGAATCACGATCATAGCGACGACGCACAACGATCGTAACGGCACGCCCGGCCGTTCTTCGCGAACCGCAATCGGCGGCTCGACCCAGGCACGCGAAGTAAAGACCGCCAGGCTCACCGTTGTTAGAAAGAACAACT
The DNA here is from genome assembly GCA_035545035.1 of Pyrinomonadaceae bacterium. Classification (GTDB taxonomy): domain Bacteria; phylum Acidobacteriota; class Blastocatellia; order Pyrinomonadales; family Pyrinomonadaceae; genus UBA11740. The sequence goes on along the minus strand of DASZZL010000176.1, from coordinate 19,441 downwards.
GCGCTAAGGTCGCGTGGGCCGCCGAAACCGCCAGCGGCAGATTCAACTTGACCGTCAAGCCGCCGAGCAAGCCTTGCGCAACGACTCCACCCAGCGCAATCCATCCAAGCCGCTTGATCCACGCGCGCCTTTCGCGGACTTGCAAATAGACCGCTAAGACAATCGTCAGGATTCCGACGGTCGTTGCGACCAAACGATGGCCGTGCTCCCAAAATAAGTTGCCGACCATCTTTGGGAAAAACTGCCCGTTCGACAAAGGCCAGTCCGAAGTCGCCAAGCCCGCGTCATGGCTGGTGACGTTGGCGCCCGCGATGATGAGAAAGAACGTTGCGCCCGCCACCAACAGCGCGAAGCGATGAACACCCTTGGACATTTCCAATTGACGATTGCGGATTGCCGATTTGCTTTTTGTAGGGGCGCACCTATGTGTGCGCCCAGGGCGGACACGCAGGTCCGCCCCTACGCTTTCGCGAAATCCTAATGTTTCGCCATCATCGGCACTTCCAACGCCGGCAACATCTGCAGCGAACTCGGCTGTCCGCGCAACGCCGCGCTAGCGCCAAACGAGAAGTCAGCGGCACCCGCGCCCCTCGCAGGAACGGTCACTTCCATTGTCTTCTCGGTGCCTTTTGCTCCGCCTTCGTGCCACGCCACTACAGTGTACTTGCCCGGAGGCACGCCTTTGATCGTAAAGCTGCCGTCTTCGCCGCTTACCGCAAAGAACGGATGTTTCATCACGCCGACGTAGGATTTCATCCACGGATGCTGATTACACTTGACCGGAACCAGCACTTCCGCGTGCGCCAGCTTATGCGACAACGCCGCCGCGCCATTAACCTGCGACTGGTTCCAATCCGGGTTGTTGGCGGGCATGAAGTGAATGTTGTGCGTGGTCGGGTCGCTGTTGGTGATGCTGATCTCCTGATTCACCACGACGCCCAGCACGTGCGGTTTGTAGTGACAGCCGTTCTGATCAAGCACGACGGTCCCCGTTGGCGCATTCGGCCAGCTCGAATAGTCGCCGACCTTCGAATTATCAGCCAGCGTTCCGTCTTTGATGTAGACAAAAGTGTTCGCCAGCTTGCCGTCCTTAACGGCCCAGTCCTCGGTCGTGAGGTTCGGACTCTTCTGCGTACAAGCAACGTCCGCTGATGTGTCGATCTTTTTCGCTTCAGGCGCGGCGCCGGTAAATGAAATCTTGCCCGAGATTGTCCCTTCATCGCCCTTTGAGGCGTAGGCCTTCACAGTTCCGTCCTCTTTTGGCGGCCCCGGCGGCCCACCGCATGACGACGCCAGCGACAGCAAGCTCAATGCGGCAATCAAACCCAGCCACAATCGTGCGCGTTTACTAAACATAACTTTTTGATTCCTCCAATTGAAATGACTTCTAATTTGGCACCCAGCATACCGCAGTTGGCATTGCGATGGGTAGCCGAAACGAGCCCCAAAAATCGCTTCCGATCAGGGATCGGGCGCGCGCGCGCCCGATTTCATCCGACTTCGGAAGCGAACACGTCCATGGTTACCTACCCGCTCGTTGCCACGAATGTTTCCATAACTATTACGCCCAACTTTCTGCGGTTGCTGAGCCGCTGGTGTCGCCGCAGGTGCAGGCGATGCGGACAACAGACGCCTCTGTTCGTCGGGCGTCATAAGGAACATGTAGCGCACCAGCAGCCGCGCGTGATCGTTATGATAATTGCTGACGTCAGCCGGTGGATTCGGCAGATTCACAATCCAACGCTCTCCGTCCTTCTTGAACAGACCGGTCGGCATCGCGGTGCCCGGCGCAATCTGCGAAGGATCGAGCAGCCAACGGAAGACCCAATCCGGTTTCAATCTTTGACCGGCCAATAGGAAGTTTGGCGCGATCGCTTTCGCGTCATGCGTCGGCTCGCCAGTGATGTGACACTTCAAGCAAGGAGTGCCCGAGACGAAAATGTTCCGCGCGATCGATCTCTCCGATTCGGTCATCGGATCCATCGGCTCTTTGATGTACGGCTCGTTCTGCGACGATACGGCCATAAAGAAACGCACCAGCACCCGCAGCTCGTTCGGCGAGAAATTGAACGTCGGCATGTGCACTTGCAGGTAAGGCCGCACTCCGTTGCGATTCACGCCGGGCTGTGGTTGCAGCCGCCCGCCGCTCTGATCGTTTGCACTCCCCGCTGGTTTGGCTCCAGGCGCAGCGGCGCCGGGTGATGACGCGGGCGTTGCCGGCTTCTCATTCGCCTGCATCAACGACGGGTCTTTCAAGAAGCGTAGCAACCAATCCGGATCGACGCGCGCGCCTTCGCTGCTCAACTGCGGCGGCAAGAATTCTTTCTGGCTTTGATAAAACGACAGAGTCGTCAGCACTGCCCCGGCAGTCATCGCGGGATCCGCGGAGTTGTTAAAGACCGGCACGTGCTGACCCGGCTGCACGATATGACAGCCCATGCAATTGTATTTCTTGATTACCCACCAGCCGTTTTGAATGTCCTGCCGCCTTTGATCCTGCGGATTGTAGAAGAGCGCTGCCGGCACGTTCGCGCCTTCCGGGCCCTGACTGCCGAGCAGAAGGGTTGTCAAACCGTTGCGCCACTCCTCAGTCAGGAACGGCCGCGGCATGCGCAGACGATCTTTCCCTTCCAGATACTGCGACTTACCCGTGTCGTAGATTTTTGGCTCTGCCAACTTATGTTCGAAGAAGCCGCGATGGTTGTACCACTCTTTCTCTTTTTCTTTCGGGTGAAGCTTGAGCGGATCGCGTCCGTATTCAGCATCCTGCGTCAGCAAGGCAAAGTCGAGCCGTTCGAGCGGCGTCGCGCCTTCCATCGTCAACTCTTTCCCGATTCTCTGCTCTTCCTCGAACCCTTTGATTTCATGACAGCCCGCACAGCCGTATTGTTTGATCTCTGCCTTCCCGTCCTCGACCAACTTCGGATCGTCCATGAACGAAGCGTCGGCGGACGACGGCGGAGACGAGAGCGAGAACAGATACGTCGCGATGTCGCGCGCGTCTTGCTCAGACAAACGCAGGTTCGGCATCACGGTCATGTTCTGCACTTGCAGCTCTGCGCCATCGTTCGGACACTTTGAGTTAAGTTCGGTGTCGAAGACAAAAGGCTTGCCGTGCTTACTGTAATCTTCCGGGGTCAGGTCGCGCTTCTCTTTCGGGCAGTAAGGCGCCCAACGCTCGCGTGGGTTGTAAATCCAGCGGGCGATGTAATCAAAGTTGGCCTTCTCGCCCACCTTCGTCAGGTTTGCCGCGAACGTGCCACCGACCTTGTTGTCCTCTTCGCCGATTGAGTGACAGGCGAGACAGCCGCGCGACTCGAATAAGTCCTTGCCGTGAGTTTTGTCGCCTTGCTGCTGCGCGGGAACCTTGCCGTCGAAGCTTTGCTGCCAGAGATAAGCTGCGACCGCCTTCAAATCCTGGTTCCCTTCCTCTCCGTCATCGGTGAATCGCCAGAACGTCGGCATCTTCGTGCCGGGACGAAATGCCTGCGGATCTTTCAGCCAAAGCGGGATCCACTCTTTGCGCAATTTCAAGCGAACGTCTTTCAAATTCGGGCCAATCTTTTTTTGATCCTGAAGCAGATAACGCGTCTGCACATTCAGCTCGTCGATGCGCGCGGCCAACTGACTGTTCGTCACGCGCAAAGCTTCCGCGTGATCTTTCAGGCGTTGCAGCTCCTTTTCGTCTTCGACGTTCGAGGCCTCGTCCTGTTTCGCCTGGCGTTCGTTGGCGGCAATCTGTTCTTCAAGCTGAGTGATTTGCTGACGCGTGTTCGTGAGCACGTCGCTTTCGCGATCGAAAGCTTCCATCCGATGACAGCCCATGCAGCCGCGTTGATAGAAGAGATCCTTGCCCAGGTTCAGCATGTCGGCGCCCTGGGTCACGCGGTCGTTCGCGTGGCACATCTGGCAGCCGGCCTCGGTGTTTTCTTTGTGATAGAGCGGGTGCAGCCAGAACGGATTGAGCCCGTGCGCTTTCTCCGCGCTGGTCGTCGCGCGGCCGTTGCCGTTGTGACAGGCAGAGCAACCAAACTTCTCAGGATTATGAATCTGCAAAAGTTCTTTGCGGGGATGACTGACAAAAGCGTTTGCCAACTCGTCCGGCTTCTTGCCGGGTCCGCCCGGCGCCATGTTCGCCGCCGTGATCGTCAGCGGTTCGCGCGTGCCGAGGTGGCAAATCTCACAGCGATCGACGACGCTGAATTCGTTGATGTTGATCTGGTGACCAAGGATCGTGTAGTCGAAAGCGTTTTCGTTCTTTCTGATCAAGTCGTCGATGTTCTTTTGCGTCAATCCGCTGACGTGGTTCTTGAGATAATCATCGCGCTTTTTCGCGAGCTCGCTCGGCGCCTTCAAAAGTTCTGCCTTCTCACCAAGGAGCTTTGCTTTCTCCTCGCGCAGGCCATTGAACATATCCTCAAGCTGCGCAAAGTTCTTCTGCTGGCGCGCGGTTTTTCCCGGCGCGTCCGCCGGCAGATCGACCGGCACGGTCTCTTTCTTCTTGTCCTCCAGTTGGCGAGATAAACGATTCTGCCAGAACTTGCTCGGCGCGGTTTCCAGCTTGTAGGTGATAACGACTATGCGGCCGCGCTGATTTTGGAAGGGATCCGTAACGGCGTCGAGCTTGGCCTGAACTTTCGCATACTGATCGTCGATTTCCTTGCGGCGATCGCGGACGCGCTCTTCGGCGGACTTCGCGTCGGCGTCGAGCTGCTGATACTCAGGCGTCTCTTTTACTTCTGCTTCGGATTTGCCGGCGTCTTTGCGAATGCTTTTAAGGTAAGTTGTGTATCGCTTGACGAATTCGCGCTGAACACCCTTCCACGGCCGCTGGCCGTACGCTTCGTCATAAAGCGCCCACGCCGACACTCCGATCAAGAGCAGCGTGCACACAAGAATGATCGCGCTCGTCGAAGTGCTGACGATTGGATCGCGTTGGGGCTCCGCTTCTTTCTTAACCAGAGATTCGATCGGTTCCGGAGAGTCGGCCACCAGTTATGATTCCTCCACCGCGCTCAGACGTTGAACCACGGGGTCACCCAAACGTATTTGATCGTAAAGACCAGCCGCAGGAAAAGTTTCACCGGCATCGCCAGCAAAACGCTTACGGCAAAAAACTGAAACGTCATGTACTGCAAGATGCTCGTCTTCGATAGCAGCTTCAGCTCGAATTCATCCGACACCGCCGCCCACTGTCGCAGTTTCTTCGGCGATACCAGATAGCTAAATCGGAATTGCCCTCGCTTCATCAGCCAGTGGAAGAAGAGCGCGCCAATAACGTAGAACCCGCCGACGACGATGGCGCCAAAGATCATCTTCGCAACCCAGTTGCTTCCGATAAAACTCAGCCCTGGAATTGTCGCGACAATCTCGTGCAGGTCGCGGTTGCGATCAAAGACGACCGTGTTGTGATCCCAGGTTTGTCCCGGCCAAAACCAGATCCAGCCCGGCCCGCGTATGAACGTGCCGATGAAGATCAGCAGAATCCACATCAGAAAGCCCCAACTAAACATCGCCACCGCGAAACGCCTTTGCTTGATCGTGTAATAGCCGTTGCCCAGCGGATTCGAATCGACGTACGGAAACACCATCAACCCGATCATGATGATCGAAGGCATTACGACACCCGCAATCCAGGGATCGAAGTAAACCAGCATCTCCTGCAACCCGAGGAAATACCACGGCGCTTTCGAAGGATTCATCGTGAGATTGGGATTCGCTGGTTCTTCAAGCGGCGCGTTCAGCGTGATCGACCAAACATAAAGCACCACCGTAACGATGACCGCGGCGAGAAACTCGATCCGCACGAGGTAAGGCCATACGTGCAGCTCCTTTGCCCAGCCCGGCCGCCACGGCTCCGCTTTGCGATGATGAGTTTTGGCAAGCTTCGGATCGCTTTCCAGTTCGTCAATCAGTTGGTCGTTAGCGGATGCCTGCCTGATTCCCAACCACGTGAAGAACGGCATCAGGAAGAGCATCGCCACGATCGGAATGTTGTCCGGCGCCGAGACAATTTTCCAGAGCTGATGCCAATCAGAAACGGAGTACACGAACAGGCCGACCAGTACTACAACCACAATCAGCCCGATCAGCTTGTTGCGTCGTGAATTCGGTTTAGGGCTCACGATTGCGCTCATTTCTTCTTCGGTTCTTTCATCTCCGATTCGAGCATCACTGGCGCCGGCCCTGAAATTCCTCCGTCCTTCCTGATGCGCCAGAAATGGACCGCCATGAAAATCGAAGCGACCAGCGGAATCCCGATGCAATGCCAAATGTAAGCGCGCAGCAAGGCGTTAGCGTCGACGATTGAACCGCCAAGTAATCCGAAGCGCACATCGTTGTACGGCGTCAGCCCCAGTTGTGCCCCGAACGGCCCTTCGTTTCCTAAACCCGGAGTAGCGCGCGCCATGTTCGTGCCGACCGTCACCGCCCAGAACCCTAACTGATCATCAGGCAAAAGATATCCGGTAAACGAAAGCAAAAGCGTCAGCACCAGCAGAACCACGCCGACGCACCAGTTGAACTCGCGCGGCTTCTTGTACGATCCTGTCAACACCACGCGAAACATGTGCAGCCAGGTCGTAATCACCATCAGGTGCGCCGCCCAGCGGTGCATGTTGCGCAGAAGCTTTCCGAACGGCACGTCGTGTTCGAGATAGAGAATGTCTCGGAACGCAACGATCTTGCTCGGATGGTAATAGAACATCAGCAGCACGCCCGTGAACGTCAGCACGATGAAAAGATAGAACGTGATTCCGCCCATGCCCCACGTGTATTGATAGCGCACCGCGTCGCGATTGATCTTCGCCGGATGGAGATGAAGAAAGACGTTTGAGAGAATTGCCAGCGAGCGGTTGCGCGGATCGGAACGCTCGTGCGAGACGCGGAAGATCGATTTCCAAAGCTGAGTCTGTTGCGGATCCTTGTATTCTTTGGCTTCCTCGATCGCACGGTCTTTCAGCGCGCCGGCAGTTTCCTTTGCGCGCTCAACCAAACCGGCGTCAGTTTTCTCGCCGGTTAGCTGTTTCGTTTCCTTCTGATCTTTAGGCTCGTCCATCGCTATAACGGGATGTATGCGCCGGGGTCGTCAAATTCTTTCCGCTCGCCCTTCGGCCATTTGAACAGCCGGCTCGTGTCAACGCGGATCTGTCCTTCCGCGTCCAGCTCCACATACGCGCGATCCATTGGCCGTGGCGCGGGGCCCTCGAAGTTGATCGCCTCGCTGTCATAGCCGCTGCCGTGACACGGGCACTTGAATTTGTTTTCGCTCGCCTTCCAGTCGGGCGTGCAACCCAGATGAGTGCAGCGCGCAAAGACAACGAAAAGCCGATCGGATGTCTTGTCCACCCAGATGCGATATTGCTGCTGATACTTGGTGTCGACGCCGAGCGCGTAGTCGCCCGGAAACCCGATCTTGAATATGCTCGGGGGCTCAAAGATTGCGCGCGGCAGAAAGAATCGCACGAACATCAGAAAGCAGGTTGTCAGAAACCCCGCGATGCTCGCCCAGACGATCAGCCGACGAGTCTTAAACACGTTCGGCTCGGGAGCAGACTCGACGATCGCTGCCGGAGATTTCGGCGCGGGCCTTGGCGGAGCTTTCGCTTCAGGAGGCGCGGCCGGTTCGGCCTTTGCCACCGACGTCTGATTGTTCGGACTGCTATCCACTACTAAAATGACCTCCGCCTTTGCGGATCAAGGGACGTTTTCTAAAAACCAAATTGCGCACACTTCAACGCCGGGATTGCTGGTCAATTATACAATCCCCCGCCACACAGGGATCAGTATCTCTGCGAAAACCGAAATTATTCTCTTTCACTAGAAGTGCGGCCGCGCCCAAAACAATTATAAGATGGCGCGGCAGACGACTTTTATACATCTTTCGCGGCGGCGTTGGCAAGCAGATTGTGCTTGAAGCTGGACCGAGAAGATTTGACTGTGAGAAACAGGTGACGGAAAAAGCGCAAGTGATTCTCTACACCAGGCCCGGCTGTCATCTCTGCGACGAAATGAAAGGCGAGATTCTCCGGGCCGGCTGCTCCGAACTGTATGCGCTGGACGAAGTCAACATCGAGAGCAACCCCGCCTTGCTCGCGCGATACCGCTATGCGATTCCAGTTCTGTTAATAGAAGGTGTCGAAGCGTTCCGACATCGCCTGCGCGCCGCGGACTTCAAAGCGAGACTGTCTGGCAAGGGGAGTTGAGATTCAATTCACGGCTACACTCCTCGATCGATTGGAACAAACGTTCCAGTTCCTGTTCATCGGTTGCCTGACGGTAAGCCGTGATCGAATCCTTTAGCGAAGCGAGCCCCTTGTACAGTCCGGCATTTTCAATCGGCGGGGTCAGATAGGAGATCAGCTCGGCATACGAGCGCCGTTTGGCGATTGTCCCTTCCGAAGGATTGTTGACGCTATAGATGTAAATGTTCGGCAGCTCACCAATCAAACGATCGGGCCAGCAGTTTTCGGAGAGCCCGACCTGCTTGCCCGGCATGAACTCCATCGCGCCGTGCGTGCCGACATGCACGACCGCATCGGCCTGAAGACTCTTTTCCAAATAGGTATAGAAACCCGCGAATCCATGATGCGGCGCGCCTCCTTTGGCCATGAGCAAGCGCATCGGGTCGCCCTCATAACCGAACGTTGGCTGCACGCCGATGAAGACGTTATCGAGCTGAATACCCTGAATCAGCAGCTCGCCGCCGCATGAATTGATTGTTCCCGGTGCTGGTCCCCATTCAGCTTCGATCTCATCAACGAACGGACACAGCCGCAAGTACTCATCGACGCTCATTCGGTAAGCAACGTTCGCCGTGGCGCCGACGGCCTCAGAGTCTCCACCCAGGAGCATCGTGCGCAAAGCATCCACGCTTTCAGGAATGCGGACGTGGTAACCGTCGTTCTTCAAACTCCTAAGAACATCCCAAACGCTCGCAAGTACGTCGAGGTCCGCCGCCGTCCCGATGTTGCCCTTGTTCGGAGGAAAGCAATAGACGACCAACGCAAGTTTGATGTCGCCTCGCGGCGTCGTCTGCAATCGCTGCCACCGTTTCAAACGTCGAGCGATGCGGCGGCAACGAACGTCCAGCGGCGCCGGTTCAACTCCTCGCTCCGGAATTCCGCCGAACACAAACGGCTCGGTCGCGCCGTCAATCTCGGGAATCGCTACTTGCATTCCGGTCTGCACGGGATTGAGCCCAGTCGGCGATTCGCGCCACGAATCGATCGTTTGCGTGTCCAGACTGACCAGAGATCGATAAGGCACGTTCAACTCGCTGAGAAACTCGGCCGCCGCGTCGCTGTCGTTCATCGCCGGCCCGCCAACAAAACTAAAACCGGTGAGCGAAACGATTTGGCTGACGCGCGATTTGGGTTTTGAAACTGGTGACTTGCGACTTGAGACTTGAGACGGCGGTTCGAGCAAGAACTTCTCGCACGCTTCGCGATTGTCCATCAGGGTCGAGATCGCTGGAATCACGCTCAGCCCCTCAGCTTCAATCGCGCGAATCAAACCGTCGTAATGGTTGCGTGTGTTGCTGACAATCTGTGGGCGCATCAACAACAGTCCTATAGTCGATTGTGGATCGAGGGCTTTGTTTTCTTTTTGCCTTTTTACTTTTTCCTTTTGCCTTCGCGCGAGGTACCACTTTCGGTAAGCGTCAAAACTTTCAAACAGGCTGGTCGCATCCGGATGATAAATCGCCACCGCAGGCATCGTCTCCGGCGGCGGAATCTTAATTTTTCCTCGGGCACGTAATGCTTTAGCGCATAAAGGAGCATCGAGCGGATGTTAGCTGGCGTCGGCTGCAAGAAATAGCAGAACAGCGTGAGGTAATTCTTTACGTCGCGTAGCGCGCCGGCGCTGGGCACAAATCGCAGGAGCGAGGGCAAACGCTCGGCGAGCTTCAGGTACTGCGCGCGACCGCGGCCATTCCCCTGACCATTTTTCGCCCCGTTGCCGCGAGCCTGCCGTCCAACCCACGAACCGATAGAGCCAAGCAGACTGGTCGCCTTCCCTGCCTCGCTTTGCGTTTTTACGCCTTTGCTGCTTTGCGCCTTTACGCCTTTGCGTGAACTTATTCCCGGCAGCCGCCCAAAATCGAGACGACCCATGCGCGTCCGGCGCATCAACTCAGGCATGCAGTTGATTACAATTACCGCGCCGTGCCTCCGGTCGCGCGCGTCGAGCAAGCCCAGCAGTCGGGAAGCACTCTCGCCGTCCATCACGTGAATTACGAAAACGACTTTGCTTTCGCGCAAGTCATTCTCGATCACGCGCCATTCGTCGTCGGAAAACGCAGCGCCAAAGTTGTACGCGGCAACATGCAGATCCAGTTCGTATTCACGATCAATCTCGCGTTCCGCGTTTTTTAGCGGAGCCAGCAAGCTTGATCCAACATAGAAGACAGTGACCTTCACAGTATTCCCTTAAGCTGACGTTCGAGGTTATCCACGAGATCCAGCAACTTTTCCAATATGTCCTCGTCGGGATTCCAGTATCCGCGATTGTGCGCCTCGAGCAGGCGCTTCGTTAGCGAACGGACCGAATATGGATTTAGTTCCAGTAGGCGTTTGAACATAATCGAATCCAACAAAAAGGTCTTGGCAATGTCAGTGTAAATCCACGGATCGACGGCATCCGCCGTCGCACTCCAGCCAAAAGTATTCAAAACATGATTTTCGATTTCAGCCACACCGCGAAAGCCATGCTTCAGCATTCCCTCGTACCACTTGGGATTCAGAGTCTTTGCACGCGTCTCAAGCCGAATAGTCTCTTCTAATGACCGAATCTTCGTCTGCGGCGAAAGCGAGTCAGACAAATAAATCGATGGGCGAGATTGCGCGCGCATCTCAACTGCCTTGGAAATGCCGCCGAGATATTCGAAGTAATGATCGACATCGGTAATCCCGACTTCGAATGAATCAATGTTCTGGTATGTCGCTTCGACGCGTGACAGCGCATGATCCATCAAGTCGCGCGCTTCGCGACCCTCGATCGTTCTTCCCTTTGAATCGCGGGTGTACGCAAAGCATTTCCGCGTGACAAAGAGATCGCCAAGCGAGTCAGCCGTTTCCCAACCCGAATCCATCACCATGAAATTCACATTCGTGCCATAGTTGCCGGGCGCATTTGAAAACACTCGCGTGACTGCATCGTCAAACTCCGAACCGTCCACCTCGATCTTTTCCGAGACGTTCCGCCGCACGTAATTCATATCAAGAGGTTCATCAAGGGTGGCAACCCGTCGAACTGCTTTATCGAGTAGCGCCATCGTCGGCGCAAACAAATCGCGAAAGATGCCCGACACCGTCATTACTACGTCGATGCGCGGGCGCTTCAGTTCCTCCAAAGGGATTACTTCGATTTCAGTAGCGCGATTCAGCGCATCACGAACCGGGCGTACACCTAGTAAAAGAAGCGCTTGCGCGACGCCTTCGCCTTGCGTCTTGATGTTGTCCAAACCCCAAAGCACCAGCGCCAGGGCGCGTGGATAGCGGCCGTGTTCATCAAAATAACGACGGAGGAGAGCGTCGGCAGTGAGCTCTGCGCGCGCGAACGCCATTTGAGAAGGAACTGAATAAGGATTGACCGCGTGCGTATTGCGGCCCGTGGGAAGCACCATTGGATTCTGGACAATGTCCGCGCCCGGGCTCGGTCTGATGTATTCGCCCCGCAACGCGCGCATCAGCGACTCAATTTCGTGATTGGAATCAAGTTGTTCAGCAATGTTCGCAAGCAGCAAGAAAGTGGGAACCGATTTTTCGCTGTCGACACTCGCCCGAGCATTCAGCCATCTGACTGCCGCGCCCGCGCCGTCCCGGCAAAACTGCCGAACTGCTTCCGAGACGATTGAGTCGATGAGGTCTCTCATCTCACTTGACGATGTCTCGTGAAGCAAAGCCTCATAACAATCGACGCCCAGCGCTTCCGCGACCAGTTTCGGTAAAGCGCGCGTGCCGTGCTCCGGCCTATCGAACGACGCGACCATCCGCAGCAGATCTGCCTTTTCCTGAAGCTCCGACGCGCGACCAAATACGTGCAGACCAGTCGGAATCAGACGCTGCTCGATCTCCAGCAGTTGCTCGTAGAGTCTCATCACGCCGGCGTCGCGTTCTTCTGTGGAGATAATGTCCGTGTTCATTTGCCGAGGGATTGATCACCCGGGAAACAGAGTTTCGGTTCTTCATCGTGAACGGACTCTCTTTTAACTGAAAAGACCTGGGCGGGCAAGCGGCGACGCTGCCGGCGAGGCCACTTCCGGAGCGAAAGTAGAAATGGATCCGGTCACGGTGTGATATGCATCGACTGCTTTTCTGAGCTGGCGGAAGGCCGAACTTGAATCAGCTTTCCACCACGTTACTCAAAGCCCCTAAGTAATTGCTGTGCCTTGGAAAATCTTACTTAGCAACCGGAAGAAATTACTATTGACATCGACTATCATTCGTACTAGAGTGCGCGCGCCTGGCACCAATTTGTGCTTGTGTTCGCTAGCGTTAGTGAACTTCCCTTCCTTTTCCACGGCTTGTCCCGATCTTTCGCTCAGCAAAGGTGCGCGAGCGGTTAGCACGCTACTTTTTGGCTGAGCATTACGAACCAAGGGTTTCCATTAGGCGCAGTTTGCTGATCAGCAAACTGTCGGTTTTGTCGTTGCACGCAAGTGCACTCCAAGTCTCCTAGGAGGTGATTATGGCAAGACTTGTCAGACTTCTAGTTTTTCTTCTCTTCGCGACGGCACTCGCATTGCCGATGTGGATGTCGCGACCGGCCCAGGGTCAGGGTGGAACCGAAGCCCCGACGGGCATGGATACATTAACAAACGGCATGGTCACTCAGGCCGTGCACGATGGTGACAGAGTAACCTTCGAAGAGCGCGACGGTGTCCAGAAAGGTCTGGGTCCGGTCTACAACGCCCAATCCTGTGCCGAGTGTCACCAAAACCCGGTCACCGGCGGAATCAGCCAAATCTCAGAGTTGAGAGCTGGTCACAACGATGACCAGGACAACTTCGTACCGGCGACGCTAACGATTAACGATGGCGGGGGGTTACCCGGCGTAACTATCGCCAACAGGTCGCTCATCAATCAGCGAGCGACTTGCCCGGGCGTAGTGACCGATCCAATAACCCACCTCGTGATTTACAATCACCCGAACGAGCAGGCCCAGGAACGCGTGCCTGGCGCTGAAACTGTTCGTACTCGGCGAATGACGACCAACTTGCTGGGCCTGGGATTTGTCGAGGCCCTTTCCAACACAACTCTACAAAATATTCCCAACGGCCAGCCTAACGGCATGAAGGGGCAGGTAGCGTTTGTACCCGTGGCCGAAGCTAACGGTGCTCTTCGCGTCGGGCGCTTCGGTTGGAAAGATCAGGATGCTAGCCTGCTGACGTTCTCAGGCGGCGCCTATCTAAACGAAATGGGCATCACCAACCGGCTGAACACAAGTGAAGTTACGACGTTGTGTGATGACGTTCCCGACACCACGCTGTGCAACGACGGCTCGGGTCGCGTCTGTGGCGAAGACCCGGACAATGACATCGACGCCTTCGCGCAGTTCATGAGAGCCAGCAAGGCGGTGGCGCGCGATGCCAGGTTGGCAGCCACCGCGGATGCTCATACTGGCGCCGCGCTTTTCCACTCGGTTGGGTGCGACATTTGTCACATCGCGACGCTGACCACCGCTCCGGCGGGGACGCTAATCAATGGCGGGGCATTCACTGTGCCCCCGGCTCTGGGCAGTAAGATTTTCCATCCGTACAGTGACTTTCTGCTGCACGACGTGGGAACCGGCGACGGGATTGCGCAGGTTAACAATCCCAACACTGGCCAACTTGACCAGACGATGAAGAACAAGATGCGTACGGCTCCGCTTTGGGGCGTGCGCACGCGCAACGAGTTGATGCACGACGGGGAGAATTACACCCGTAACGAGGCCATCCTGCGCCACGCGAACGAGGCCAACGGCGTCATCAACAACTATCGCGGGCTTAGTACAACGCAAAAGAACCAGCTAGTGACGTTTCTTAACTCGTTGTAGTCGGCCGCGTGACTAAACCTCAGTGGGGCTGACCGGCAATCGACCGGTCAGCCTCGCCGAGTTTCACCATTTCGATCTTCCTCTAATCAAAATCTGAGATGCGGATTAATCAAAATCTGAGGTTGGTGGGAATGTCAGAGGAACGTTCGTGCGTAGTACTTCTCGGCATCCTGATCCTGGCGACCGGGTTTATCCTCGCTTGCGATAAACCGTCCGACCAGGCCAAGACACCTGAACTCGAGCCGCGCGTTGTCTCATCCGGCACGCCATCGCCACAGACTTCGCAAGTCCCTCTGCCAGCCGCCACTCCAACTCAAGCAACGCCGTCTCCGGCGCCACCGCCAAAGTTGACTGAGGTCAACGAAGCGATGACGCGAGTCTTCCAGAAAGCAGCAGCCCTCGACCCCGCTAGTGTTCCGGGCTTCGTGGTCGGCGATTTTAACGGCGATGGCTCAGAGGATCTGGCGATCGTTACAAAAACAAGCGAGGGCTCGCTCGGCGAAATCAATAACGAGATGGCTAACTGGATCCTCGAAGATCCCAGGAACGTCCCCATCCCGGGCACAACCCAGTCCAGGCTAATGGCGCCGGGTAAACGCGTGCGCGCGGAAAAGGGAGACACGCTCCTCGCAATCATTCATGGCGCAGGCCCGAAAGGGTGGCGCAACCCAGAGGCAAAGCAAACCTTTCTGCTCAAGAACGGAGCCGGATCGAACATGACTGTGCTAGCAGTGAAAGTCCTCCTTGCGAGCAAAGGCAAAGCAAAGCTCCCGCCGATGAGAGGCGACACGATAAGTCAGACAATCGGCGGCAAGCCCGGCATCCTGTTTTGGACCGGCGCAAAGTATGCCTGGTATCCGTCCCCCGAATGATCTACCTCCTTCCGCAATGACATGCGCGCCACATCTCAGCTATCATGCGATTTCCGATCGCATACTTTTCTTTGTCTGTCTTGATCTGACGAAAGCACGCAATGCTGGAAGCGATGAATCTAAGTTGCGCGCGCGGCGAGCGCAGGTTGTTTAGCGGGCTGAACTTTTCTCTGCGCGCCGGAACCTTTGTGCAAGCGTTTGGACCGAATGGAAGCGGCAAGACCAGCCTGCTGAGAATTATTTGTGGACTGTTGGCGCCGGACGCGGGCGAGGTTCGCTGGGAGGGAACAAACATACGCCGCCTCGGCGAGGAATATTTCGGCGCGATCGCTTACGTCGCCCACCAAAACGGGGTGAAGGACGAGTTGAACCCGATTGAGAATCTGCGCATTTCGAGCGGCGTTGCCGGGAGCGCGCTGAGCAAACGCGAGGCGCAAGCGATCCTGGAACGCGTTGGATTGAGCAGGCAACAGCACTTGCCGGCGCGCTTGCTTTCGGCCGGACAGCGACGGCGGCTGGCGCTGTCTCGCTTGCTCGCTTCCCGGGCAAAGCTTTGGATACTCGACGAGCCGCTCGCGTCGCTCGATGACGACGGAGCAGCGCTGGCTCGCAAATTGATCAGCGAGCATCTGGGCAACGACGGCATGGCCATCATCGCCACGCATCAGGAAATGATTTTGTCGGCCGGACAAATGCAACGGATAGAACTGTAGGTGACCGCGCCTTCGCTTCAGTCGATGTTTCGTTGGATCGTCTGGCGGGATCTGATTCTTGCCTGGCGGCGCAGAACCGACGTGCTCGCGACGCTCTTTTTTTTCGTGATCGTCGTCAGCCTCTACCCGCTCGGGATTGGCCCTGAGATTCAATTGCTGCGCAGGATTGCGCCGGGCGTCGTTTGGGTGGCGGCGTTGCTGGCCTCGATGCTTTCGCTGGGAAGATTGTTTGGGAACGATTATCAGGACGGCTCACTCGAGCAAGTCCTGTTGACGCCACAACCAGTCTACCTGCTGGTGGTCGGTAAAGTGTTCGCGCACTGGCTGGTTTCAGAGATTCCGCTGGTTGTGATTGCGCCGGTGGTCGGACTTCAGTTCGGTTTGTCGGAAAATACTCTGGCGATAATTGTTGTGTCGCTCTTGCTGGGGACTCCGGTCCTGAGCATGATTGGTTCGATCGGCGCGGCGCTGACTCTGGGATTGCGCAGCGCGAACGTTCTGGTGGCGTTGTTGGTCTTGCCGCTTTACGTTCCGGTGCTAATCTTCGGAGCCGGCGCGATCGAGGCCAGCATTGGCGGCATGAGCGCGCGACCGTACCTCCTTTTGCAAGCGGCGACCCTGGTTCTCGCAATCGTGTTCGCTCCTTGGGCAACCAGCGCCGCGCTGCGAATATCAGTGGAATGAAAGTTGTTTCAGCGACGCCTCCCAGAGCAGCTCAGGGCAAATAGATGAAGAAAAACGTCATCAACTGGTACAAATACGCAGCGCCTGCGAACTTCTACCCATTCGCGGGCAAGATGATTCCGTGGTTCACGATCGCCGCGGCTCTGCTTTTCGTCGTCGGCTTGTACGTGAGTTTCTTCGTCGCACCCAGTGATTTTCAGCAAGGCAATTCGTATCGCATAATCTTTATTCACGTACCGGCGGCGTGGATGGGAATGTTTTTGTACATGCTTCTGGCCCTGTACGCGGGAATCGGCTGGGCGTTTAATGCGCGGTTGGCTTCGATGATGGCCACGGCAATTGCGCCGACCGGCGCCATCTTCACTTTCATTTCGCTGGTGACGGGATCGCTCTGGGGCCGCCCCGCCTGGGGAGTCTGGTGGGTTTGGGATGCGCGGCTGACCTCGACTTTGATCCTGATGTTTCTCTACATCGGATTCATTTCGTTGCAGTCATCGATCGAAGACCCGCGTCGCGCAGATCGCGCAGGCGCTGTGCTGGCACTGGTCGGCGTGATTAATGTTCCGATCATCTATTTTTCGGTGCAGTGGTGGAACAGCCTGCACCAGGGTGCGACCATCACGGCAAAGAGTTTCAAGATGGCGCCCTCGATGCTCGCTGCCATGTTGATTCTGCTCGCTGCGTGCTGGATTTATTCGATTGCCGTAGTTCTGGTCCGCTTGCGTTGCATCATTCGAGAAAGAGAGCGCGAAGCGCCATGGCTGGCGGTCGAATTGTAGGGGCAGACCTGTGTGTCTGCCCTGGGCGCACACGCAGGTGCGCCCCTACGAAACAATTATGCACTGGTCAAGTTGGTCAGAGTTTTTCTCGATGGGCGGTTACGCGCTGTACGTTTGGGGATCGTATGGCGTAACCTTTCTGTTGCTGGGCGCCGAAGTGCTGATGCTGCTCAAGCGCAAACGAAGCGTTTCACAGCGCCCAACTCGCCCCGATTAACTCGAACCTCTGTAGTTTTATGAAAAAACGCCACAAAAGAGTTGTCTTTATCTTTGCTTGTCTGGCCGCGATCGGGCTCGCGACATGGCTCGTGCTGGGAGCCTTTCGAAATAATCTCGTCTTCTTTTTCAGCCCGACGCAGATCGCGACGAAGGAAGCACCAGTCGGGAAAACATTTCGCATTGGCGGCTTGGTTCAGAACGGAACGATGAAACGCGACACGGATGGATTGACCGTGCGCTTCACTGTGACAGACACCGCAAACACTATCCCGGTAGTTTATAAGGGAATCCTTCCCGACCTTTTCAAAGAAGGCCGCGGATGCGTCGCGCAAGGTCACGTCGGAGCAGACGGAGTGTTCTATGCCGATCAAATCATGGCGAAGCATGACGAGAACTACATGCCGCCCGAAGCGGCGCGCGCGCTTGATCAGGCAAAGGACATGAACAAGGTTAAGAACTCGGCAAACGAAGCGGCAAAGACGCTTTCAAAATAGAGGCAAACAACTTCGCATGATGAGCTTCGCTCAAGTTTTGTCGGGGATAGATTTGGTCCTATCGTGAAAGACGAAGAACTTCATTCCAAGCCGTTACGACTCGACAGAGAGGCCGCAGCAAGCGATCCGAACTTGCCGGCGTTCTTGTCTCGCCCCGAGGGCAAGCCTGTTTACCATGGGTTTCCTCTGGTAGAAGAAACTCGAACAAACGGTTGGTGTTTTGGTGCGATTACCGAGTTCGAAGACCCGGACGGTTGTGAATCAGGAGACGGTTTTGTTGTTGCTGCTGACGGACGAAGGGCAGGACTTGTTTGGGACGTTGGAGCATACGAAATGCAAGAAGTGGCGCCGCCAGAGGAGGAACGTTGGGGTGTCTACGCGGTCTGGTTCCCACGCGTTATAAGAACTGTGGATGACCTCGTTTTTGATTTCCGCTCTGTTCTTCCATCGTTGCAAAAGAAATATGAGGAGATCAGAGCTAACGGGAGATTACGAGACCGGAGTTAACTCTTATAGGACAGTCTTGAAACGAAGGTTAGATAATGATTCCTGAAATCGGACAATTCGCGCTGATACTCGCGCTCATGCTGGCGCTCGTGCAGGCGACGCTGCCGTTGATTGGCGCTGCGCGCGGCATTCCTCAACTCGTTTCGGTCGCGCGGCCTGTTGCCCAGGCTCAATTCATCTTCGTCACGCTTGCTTTCTGTTGTCTGGCATACTCATTCATCACAAATGATTTTTCGGTTCTGAACGTCGCGACGAACTCCAACTCGCAATTGCCGCTTCACTATCGACTGGCCGCGACGTGGGGGTCGCACGAAGGCTCGCTTCTGCTCTGGACCTTCATGCTGACGATCTGGATGGTCGCAGTCACGCTATTCAGCAAGCGCCTGCCGGACGAAATAGTCGCGCGCGTCTTGAGCGTGATGGCCGTGATCAGCACAGGCTTTTTGCTTTTCATGTTGCTCACCTCAAACCCATTCGACCGTTTGTTTCCCGTGCCGCCGGATGGCCGCGATCTCAACCCCCTGCTCCAGGACCCGGCGATGGTCGCGCATCCGCCAATGCTCTACATGGGTTATGTCGGGTTTTCAGTAGCCTTCGCATTTGCCATCTCAGCTTTGATCGGCGGCCGGCTGGACGCTACGTGGGCGCGCTGGTCGCGGCCGTGGACGACAATCGCGTGGATGTTTCTCACCTGCGGAATCGCTCTGGGAAGTTTCTGGGCGTATTACGAATTGGGCTGGGGCGGCTGGTGGTTCTGGGACCCGGTCGAGAATGCTTCCTTCATGCCCTGGCTGGTGGGCACGGCGTTGATTCATTCGCTCGCCGTGACCGAAAAGCGCGGCGGGTTCAAGAGCTGGACCGTGTTGCTGGCAATTACGGCGTTTTCTTTGAGCTTGCTCGGAACATTCTTGGTGCGCTCAGGAGTGCTCACTTCCGTTCACGCGTTCGCAACCGATCCTAAGCGAGGGATTTTCATCCTGGGATTTCTGACTCTGGTAATCGGCGGCTCACTCGCCCTTTACGCCTGGCGCGCGAAACAGGTCGGGTTGGGATCGAAGTTTGACCTTCTCTCGCGCGAATCGCTCTTGCTGACGAACAACGTACTGCTGATCGTTGCGGCTGGATCGGTTTTG
>DASZZL010000175.1:0-17212 GCA_035545035.1 Pyrinomonadaceae bacterium | reverse complement strand
GATGGCTGTTCTGTGCGTTGCGTGTGTGAAAGGCCCCGAAGGCAACGGAAGCAAGAGAGCCAAAGGCGCCGGCCCGGTGCGCTTAGGCTTTTCCATGGACACGCTGAAAGAGGAACGCTGGCAGCGCGACAAGCAGTTGGTCGAGCAGCACTGCAAAGAAGTCGGCGCCGAGTGCCAGGTCCTGGTCGCCGACGGTAACGACTCGACGCAGGTCAACCAGTGCGAAACTTTCCTGACGCAGGGCGTCGACGTTTTGATCGTCGCGCCGCACAACGGACAAATTGCCGCATCGATCGTCGAAGCCGCGCATCGGCAGGGCGTGCCGGTGATCAGTTACGATCGTCTGATTCGCAACGCCGACGTTGATCTCTACGTTTCGCATCAAGTCGTGAAGATTGGTGAGATGCAAGCAGGCTATGCGCTGAAGTACGCGCCGAAAGGCAACTATGTTTTGATTGGCGGCTCGCAGACGGACAACAACGCGTTGCTGCTGGTGCAGGGTCAGATGAATGTCTTGCAGCCCGCGGTCGATCGCGGCGACATCAAAATCGTCACGACGCAATATGCGCGCGAGTGGCTGGCCAGCGAGGCGCTGCGGATAACGGAAGATGCGCTGACGAAGAACAACAACAACATTCAGGCCATCGTCGCTTCGAATGATGGCACAGCCGGCGGGGCAATCTCGGCTTTGCCGCCGCAGCTTGTCGGCAAGATCCTGGTGACGGGACAGGATGCCGCGCTCGACGCCGTGCAACGCATTGTTCAAGGCAGTCAGACGATGACGATCTATAAACCAATCCGGCCGCTAGCTTTCAGCGCAGTCGATTCAGCCATCAAGCTTGCTCGCGGAGAAAAAATCGAGACGAAGGACAAGGTGAACAACGGCAAGCTGGACGTTCCATCCATTCTTCAAGAGCCAATCGTCCTCGACAAGAACAATGTGATGCAGACCGTAATCAAGGACGGCTATCACAAGATGGAAGACGTTTATAAGAATGTGCCGAAGGATCAATGGCCGAAGCCGTGAGCAGCGAGCAAACAACGGGCGTAACGATAGAGGTGTACAGATTACAGGAGAAAACTATGCAAATGACTGCGTTCCCCTTTTGGAAGATCAAATACCAAGGCTCATCTGAACCTAAGACTATCGATGGAAGCTGGTTAGAGGTAGCGCGCGAATTTGTTGCTACTCATGACACCACGTCTATCATGTTTTATGTTGACGTGGATGTTGAAATCAACCCGCAGAATGTAAAACGCAAGGAACGATTAAACGAAAGAGAACTGACCAAAGAGGAATTAGCTTCAGTGACTCCAGAGTGGGTTAAAGAGAGAGTGGAAGAAGCAGGACAAATGGCAGCGAAGTTCTTTGGGCTTAATAAAGAATGAATTTCTCCTCCACTTATCACTGTTATCAATTACATTGAAAGCTTCGCATGGATTTAGAGTCTCTGTCAGACAAGAAACTTGACCCACTGGACCGTCTCCCTACGGGAGTTCCGGTCGAGGGGGAAGACATCTATGCGCTCACTGATAGAGAAGTGTTTCATAGGGTGTGGCGAAGAAGCATTAAGGAAGTCGTTTACTATGGGCTAGGATTTCTTTTCATATTAGCAGTAGGTTATTTCTATCATGATGGCGCGAAGGACCTAACCTATCTTTATCTTCTTGGGAGCGTCATCTTAACCCTGATTGTTCTTTTCGTTTTGCTTACCACAATCGTTCTAGTTGTAGGTCGGCTTTTCAGCAAAAGATTCCCGCACCAAACTCGTTATGATATTGGAGCCGCCGTCGTGCGCTCCGTTGAACTTATTATTATCGTTCTTGGTGCTTACTTTCTTTATTTTCGCTACGTAAAATAGGTTGTGGATAACTTAACCCAAGGACACCCAACGACGAACATCGAACATGAATATCCCGCTACTCGAAATGAAAAGCATTACGAAGTCTTTTCCCGGCGTGAAGGCTCTCGATGGTGTCAGCTTTGATCTAAACAAAGCCGAGATTCACGCGCTGGTCGGCGAAAACGGCGCGGGCAAATCAACGCTAATCAAAATCCTCGCTGGGGTGTATCCTTATCCTGAGTACGGCGGCGAGATCACACTCGATGGTTCGGCGCGGCACTTTGCGAATGTTCGCGATGCTGAAAAAACCGGTATCGCAGTCATCTATCAGGAACTCTCGCTGGTTAAGGATTTGAGCGTTGCCGAGAATATCTTTCTTGGTCGCGAACCGCGCCGCTTCGGCATAATCAACTGGGAAGAACTTTATAGCCGAGCGCAGAAACTGCTCGCCGATCTTCATTTGGCAATCGATCCGCGTACGCCGGTGCGCAACCTCGGTATCGGTCAGCAACAGCTTGTCGAGATTGCGAAGGCCCTATCGCAAGATGCGCGCATCGTTGTTCTTGACGAGCCAACCGCCGCGCTCACTGACGCGGAAGTCGAAACTCTGTTTGAGATTTTGACCAAACTCCGCGCGCGTGGTGTGGCGATGATTTACATCTCGCACAAACTCGACGAAGTTTTTCGCATCGGCGATCGCATCACCGTGCTTCGTGACGGCCGCAGCGTCGGCACTGATGCGGCGCGAGACTTAGACGAAGGTCGCGTGATTACAAAGATGGTCGGACGCGAAGTCGATCAAATCTTCCCCAAAGCCACACACGATCGCGGCGACGTCGTTTTCGAAGCGCGCAATGTCACGGTCGAAGATCCGGCAGTTCCCGGCAAGCTGCTTGTTGATAAGGTTGGATTCACGGCTCGCAAAGGCGAAGTGTTGGGCATTGCCGGCCTGATGGGTTCAGGGCGCAGCGAGCTGCTGATGGCTATCTTTGGCGCGCACCCGGGCCGCAAGTCTGCCGAGATATTTGTTGACGGCAAGCCCGCGCACATCAACCAACCTGCTGACGCTATCAAACACGGCATCGGTTTCGTGACGGAGGATCGCAAACGTTACGGGCTCATCCTCGATCAGACGATCTTGAAGAACATGACGCTGGCCGGGTTGCGCCGGCTTTCGGGAAGGTTCTTTACAAACGAAGACGCCGAAGCCGTCGCCGGTGAACGCTCGGCGCGCGAGCTGCGCATTAAAGCAACTTCGGTTTTCACGATCGCGGGAACGCTATCCGGTGGTAATCAACAGAAGGTCGTCCTGGCAAAATGGTTGTTGACGAACCCGCGCGTGCTTTTTCTGGACGAGCCGACGCGCGGCATCGACGTCGGGGCCAAACAGGAAATCTACGCTCAAATCAATGGTCTGGCGGCGAGCGGCCTGGCCATCATTTTGGTTTCATCTGAGCTGCCTGAAGTCCTCGGCCTTTCAGATCGCGTGATCGTTCTGCACGAAGGCCGCGTTACAGGTGAATTCAAGCGCGAAGAAGCAACACCGGAAGCAGTGATGTCTTGCGCGACCGGGCACGCGCGTCGCGCGGCTTGAGGAAACATGTCGGAAACTTTTAATCGTGGACGTTTGAAGCTCCGCACGTAATCGCTGCGCGCCTACACGATGCTGCTGGCGCTGATCGGGATCTGGCTTTTCTTCCAGTGGGCCACGATCGATCAATATCATCCGTACGGCCTCTTTCTCGGCGCGGTTAATTTTTCCAAACTCCTGCAGCAGATGGCCGTGACCGGCGTGCTGGCCGTCGGCATGTTGATGGTGATCGTGTGTGGGAATATCGATCTTTCGGTCGGCGCAGTCGTTGGACTGGCGGGCGGTATCGCCGCGATGTCTCAGGGGAGGGGCCTGGTTGTTTCACTGGCGGCAGCCATCGTCGTCGGATTTTTGATCGGCGCGATCCAGGGTGCACTGGTTGCTTACGTCAACATCCCCGCCTTCATCGTGACCCTCGGCGGATTGGAAGCCTGGCGCGGTGTAATTCTCAAGCTGACCAAAGGCGCGACGATCCCGGTCGAACTTCCGTTCTTTCGTTCGCTCGGACGTGACTTCATCGATCCGCGCATTGGCATAGGCCTCGCAGTCGCCGGCATCGCTGCGATTGTGTGGACAAACATCCGTCGCAGACGCGCGCGACAGCGCCACGGATTAGCAGCATTGAGCGTCGGCGCGATCGTGGCGCGCATCGTCATTCCATCGCTCGTGATCATCGCGTTCATCTTTCTCATGAACAAAGCGGGCGGGGTGCCGATTCCGGTAATCTTCCTGCTGGCGGTTGCGATCGCGGGAGCATTCCTGACCGCGAACACGACGTTCGGTCGCTATCTTTACGCGATTGGCGGCAACGCGGACGCGGCGCGTCTGTCAGGAATCAATCTGCGGCGATACATCATGGCCGCGTTTTGTGTGATGGGCGCGCTGGCCGGACTGGCTTCGATCCTGCATACCGCGCGAGTCGGCAGCGCTTCGCCCGACGCCGGAACTTTGATGGAACTTGACGCAATCGCTTCGTGCGTAATCGGCGGCACGAGCTTGATGGGCGGCCGCGGCACAGTGTTCGGTGCGGTGCTGGGCGCACTGATTCTCGCGAGCCTCGACAACGGAATGTCGCTATTAAATGTCGAGAGCTGGGCACAGTACGTCGTCAAAGGCGGCGTGTTGGTGGCCGCGGTTGGATTCGACATGTTCGGCCGCAGAAAAGCGTAGCGCGTGGTACAAGATTCGAGCGAATGCGATCTGGTCTGCGCCGTCGATCTCGGCGGCACGAATCTGCGCGCGGCGAACATCGATCGCGACGGTCGCATTTACGAGCGCGTCAGAACCGCAACCCCCGCATCAGACAAAGCCGAAGACATCGCATCCGCGATCGTCGCAGCCGTACGCGAATGCGAGACGGCAGGCCTGAACCGAGGCGCGCAAATTCAAGCTGTCTCGGTTGTTGTTCCCGGATCGGTTCATGCGGAAACCGGCGTAGTCGTTAACGCTCCGAACATTCCTTCCCTGCCCGGCTTTCGTTTGGCGTCGGCACTGAGAGAAGCGCTTGACCGGCCGGTGCTGCTTGAGAATGATGCGAATGCCGCGGCGCTGGGCGAGATGTGGCAAGGCGCGGCGCGCAACTGCAAGACGATCATCTGCCTCACGCTCGGCACTGGCGTGGGAGGCGCAATCATTCTTGACGGAGAACTTTGGCGCGGCGTTACGGGAACGGCCGGTGAGATTGGTCACAGCGGCGTAGAGCCCTTCGGTGGTGTCAAATGCAAATGCGGCAATGTTGGATGTCTGGAAGTTTACGCTTCGGCGACCGCGATCGTACGCATGACGCGCGAGGCGTTGGCGCAATATCCGAGTTCCCGTCTGCATTCAATTAACACAACTGAACTAACCTCCGAAAACATTTGTAGCGCAGCGATCGAAGATGACGAACTGGCGCTCGATGTATTCCGGAGAATGGGAGCTTACCTCGGAGTCGCGATGGCGAATGTCGTCAACATCTTCAATCCGGAAATGGTCGTAATTGGCGGTGGCGTGGCGGCAGCGTGGGATTTGTTCGTCCAACCTGCGCGCGAAGAAATTATGAAGCGCGCGTTTCCCGTTCCCGCCGAGCGCTGTCAGATTGTGCGTGCAGAATGCGGAGATGATGCGGGCTTGCTCGGTGCGGCGCTGTTGGCGTTGCGCAAAGAACATTAGCCACGAAAAGGCACAAAAAGCACAAGAGAATTCGCCTTCTTCCGTGTCTCGTTCACGGTTTTCCTTTTGTGCCTTTTGTGCCTTTTCGTGGCTTATGGTTTGATTAGCTCATGCCCGCGCTAATCATTCACGGCCATTTCTACCAGCCACCGCGCGAGAATCCGTGGACCGGAATCGTCGAGGCTGAGCCCAGCGCCGCGCCGTTTCACGATTGGAACGAGCGCATTCATTCCGAATGCTATCGACCGAACGCATTCGCCCGGATCACCGATTCCGAAACTGGCAGCGAGCGAGTTGTTGATAACTACGCGACGATCAGTTTCAATTTTGGGCCGACGCTGTTGAGCTGGATCGAGAGCAATCATGCGGAAACGTACGGGTGCATCATTGCTGCCGATCGTGAAAGCGCACTGAAGCATGGCGGTCATGGCAATGCGATTGCGCAAGCTTACGGTCACGCGATTCTGCCGCTCTGCAACGAACGCGATCTTCGCACGCAGATTCGCTGGGGCATCGCTGACTTTCGTTATCGGTTCGGCCGTGATCCGGAAGCGTTGTGGCTTCCGGAAACCGCGTGTAACGATGCGGTGATGAGCGCGCTGATCGACGTGGGCTTGCGATTCGTCATCCTCGCGCCACATCAGGCCGCGCGCGTGCGTGCGATTGGTGAAACTGGGTGGCGAGATGTGAACGAGCAGAGCATCGATACTAATGTTGCTTACCGCAATTCTCATAACGATGGCTCGGGACGATCGATCGCGGCTTTCTTCTATGAAGGGCCAACATCGCGAGCAATTGCTTTTGAAAATCTTTTAAAGTCGAGCCGTGGTTTGGTTGATCGATTTGCGCAAATTGCGAACGGTAGAGGAATGGTAAATATCGCGACTGACGGCGAGACCTACGGTCATCATTTCAAGTTCGGGGATATTTGTCTGGCGCATGCGCTCGAAATGGAAGCGCCGGCGCACGGGTTTAAGATCACCAACTACGGAGAATATCTCGATCAGCATCCACCGACATTTGAAGTTGAAATCAACAACGGACCGGGCGGTGAAGGAACATCCTGGAGTTGTCCGCACGGCGTCGGTCGCTGGATTCGTGATTGTGGTTGTCACACCGGAGGCGAGCCGGGATGGAATCAGGCATGGCGCACGCCGCTGCGACTGGCGTTGGATTTCCTGCGCGATGAAAACGCAGCACACTTTGAAGCAACGCGCGGAACGCTATTCATCGATCCGTGGCAGGCGCGCGATGACAGCATCGCGCTAATTCTCGATCAGTATTATTCGCGCGAACAGTTTCTTTATGAACACGCGGGCCGATGGTTGTCGGCGGATGAGCAATGGCGCGCGTTCCGGTATCTTGAATTACAACGCATGCTTTTGCTGATGTACACGAGCTGCGGCTGGTTTTTCAATGACATCTCGGGAATCGAAACGCTTCAGATTATGAAGTACGCGTGTCGTGCGATTGACTTGATGGAACATTTGGGTTTGCCGCCGATGCGCGAACGCTTTTTGGAAATTCTGGCGGAAGCAAAGAGCAACAAGCACGAGATGGGCAATGGTGCGGACATCTATCGACTGCTGGTCCAGCCGTTGAAGATTAGTCCCGAGAGTGAGGAGGCAACGGTGAAGTTGTGACTCAACGAGTCTGCGAAGCAGACGGCAGAATTTAGCCCCGGGTGGAGCGCAGCGGAACCCGGGGATCGAGCACCATTGTGATTGGAAAGCCCGCTTTAGCGGGCGACAGAATGCAAAGACTAAGCGCGCTTCGCGCGCTGTGCGGACGGGACGTCCGCGCTCCCAGCAGTAAGCAGTATTTGACTGAAGTAATGAGCCACAAAAAGGCACAAACAGGCAGTAGCCCGCGCGTCAGCAAAGGCTCGCGCGCGCCGGCACGGGCTACGAGTTCACGCAAAGGCGCAAAGACGCAAAGTGTCAGAAGCCCGCGCGTAAGCAAGGGCAAGGTGTCGGCCCGCGCATCCCTGCACGAATTCCCGCCCACACTCGGCGAACTCGACCTGCATCTCCTTGGCGAAGGCAAGCACGAACGCATCTACGAAAAGCTTGGCGCGCATTTGATCACACACGAAGGCAGGCGTGGCGTCGCATTCGCCGTGTGGGCGCCGAACGCCAGGAGCGTCAGCGTCGTTGGCAACTTCAACGGTTGGGATGGCGCGAAGCATAGGATGCGCAGTCTTGGCGACGGCGGCGTCTGGGAGCTTTTCATTCCGGGACTGAAGTCCGGTGAGCTGTACAAGTACGAGATCAAGTCTGGCCGGCGCAAGTTTCTCAAAGCCGATCCTTATGCCCTCATGATGGAAGTGCCGCCGGAAACTTCGTCGATCGTATTCAAATCGGAATACAAGTTTGGCGATCGTGCATGGATGACGCGACGAAAGAAGAGACAGGCGTGGCGCGAACCGCTTTCGATCTACGAAGTCCATCTCGGTTCGTGGCGTCGAATTACGGAAGAGGACAATCGTCCGCTTAGTTATCGCGAGATGGCGCCACTCCTTGCCGACTACGCAATCGAAAACGGATTCACGCACGTCGAATTTCTGCCGCTCAAGGAACATCCGTATGGTCCTTCATGGGGTTATCAGGTCAGCGCTTACTTTGCCCCGTCATCTCGTTATGGCACGCCTGACGATCTTCGCTTTCTGATCGATTATCTGCATCAGCGCGGCCTTGGCGTGATCATGGATTGGGTGCCCGCGCACTTTCCGAAAGATGCTTTTGCACTGGCGCGATTCGACGGCACGGCGCTTTACGAACATCAGGACCCGCGCAAAGGTGAGCATCCTGATTGGGGCACTTACATTTTCAACTACGGCCGCAACGAGGTGAGAAACTTCCTGGTCGCCAACGCGCTGTTCTGGCTGCGTGAGTTCCATCTCGATGGACTGCGCGTCGATGCAGTTGCGTCGATGCTCTATCTCGATTACAGCCGCAAAGAGGGCGAGTGGGTGCCAAACGAGTTCGGCGGACGTGAAAATCTGGAAGCGATCGCTTTCATAAAAGAGTTGAACGAAGTGACCCATCGCGAGTCTCCCGGCGCGCTGATGATCGCGGAAGAATCAACCGCGTGGCCCGCGGTCAGTCATCCAGTTTATGCCGGCGGGCTCGGCTTCGATTTCAAGTGGAACATGGGCTGGATGCACGACACACTGAAATATTTTCAAACTGATCCGCTGTTTCGCGGGGGCAATCACAACTCGCTGACGTTTGGTTTGCTGTACGCGTGGAGCGAGAACTTCATCCTTCCCTTCTCTCACGACGAAGTCGTGCACATGAAAGGCTCTCTGCTAAACAAGATGCCCGGCGATGAGTGGCAGAAGTTCGCGAACCTGCGCGCGCTTTACGCTTACATGTGGGCGCATCCCGGCAAGAAGCTTTTGTTCATGGGCGGCGAAGTGGGCCAGTGGCGCGAATGGACTGAGACGGAAAGTCTCGATTGGCATCTGCTCGACACGGCAGTTCACAAGGGTGTGCAGTCGCTGATTCAGGACCTGAACAAGATTTATCTGAAACACGGCGCGTTGTGGGAAGCGGATAGCGACGCGAGCGGCTTTCAATGGATCGAAGTTGATAACGCTTCTGAAAATGTCATCGCGTTTCGTCGCATCTCGCCTTCGACTGACAAAGAAGTTATCTGCGTTAGCAACTTCTCACCCGTTGTGCGCGAAGGCCATCGCCTCGGCTTGCCACGTGCGGGAAAGTACAAGCAGTTATTGAACACCGATCACGAAAAATATTGTGGTGGCGGTTTCGGCGTCTGCAAGAGCATCCCCGCCGAAGCAGTTCCCAGCCACGGTTTGGACTATTCCGCCGCGATCACTCTTCCGCCGCTGGCAACGATGTGGTTTGAGGGGCCATGGCAATCGAAGTGAGAAGTCAATCGCGGCGCGGGAGAAAAGATATCGTGCGGTTACGTCACCGGCGAGTCATTATCTGGAGGCTAAAGAAACAATCTTCGAATGTTTTGTAAGCGCTTAAGTGGCATATCGCGCATTACGTGCTTGAATGTTCGCCGGAAGATTCCGGATCTTGCTCAGTCAAAAATCTCTTCCTGAACCCGTCTAGCTTACTAATCACTGGACTCTGTTCCTCCGCTAATCTGTTGAGATTAGAAATCAAAAACTCTGAGGCTGGCGTTCTGTCATCAACATCCAATGCTTGAGCGATCTCCATGAATCTGCGAGCTTCGTCTTCGTTGCCAAGGATAAAGCTGGTTAACGCGATGCTGTAATAGGAGTAGCATTGCTTTTGTGAAAGGTCATAGAACTTTGCGCCCCTGTCGGGCTCGGTCTGAAAGAACCAAATTCCGTCATTTCTAGAAAGGGATGTGACATTCGGATTATCCAGTAAGCGGATCAGTTGCTTCTGTAGCAGATAAGCGTTGTCGAAAGCGCCGCACAGGCGATAAGCATTGGAGAGATTCCAGTAACCGATCAAGCATCGGTCGTCCAAATTCAGAAGTAGCTCAAGCTTCGATATTGCTTTTTCATATTCTCTCTTTCGGATGTATTCATAGCCTAGGTTATTCAAAACCATCTGGTTCCATTCCGAGAACTCAGCAGCCTTCTCATACATCGCCAATGCATCATCTGGTTTGTTCTGCATGTCGTATATAAGACCTATGTTGACATAAGCCGCCGCGAGGGATGAATCCTGTTCCAGCGCCGCCTGAAGAAAATCCAGAGCCGTGCCTTGCTCGATGTGCATATAAACACTTCCCAGAAATAGGAGCGCATGCCGGTCGTTCTGCCTTTCTCGCAAAATCATTTGCAGTCTCTTCTCAGCAATCTCAGGGTCGAAGTCATTTTCCAGAATAGGCTTAAAAACGTCCGCCTTAAATAGGCCCATCTGTGCCTCGATGTTTAAAGGATCTAGTTTCAGAGCACTGACAAAATCTGTCCGCGCGGCATCAAGCTGCCAAACATCAAGAAACCGGTTACCGAGATCAATGTGGCGATTTACCATTCTGGTCCTGTACTGCTCTTGTTCTTCCTTTCTTCGATACTCATCTTGTCTATGGGCAATCTCTTCAAGCGGTTGGAATATTGAAATGCCAAAACCGATTCGACCGATCAGAACAGCCAAGATTGAAATCAGAAAGAGAAAGACAACCCAATTCGACGAGACGAAACCTATTCCTTTTATCAGGGTTTGCATTAGTTCTCCTTCCCAATCGTCGGGTGGAATTTGGACTCGGACAAACGGACACCTCGGGACGGTTACGCGGAATGCTTTCGCATATTAACCTTATCTGCGGAGAGGCGTAAACCTTCCCTCCTTTTCGATCGAGTAATTCCTCGTGTATCTTCGCCATCGATGATCAACTGGGCCGACATCCGCAAACAGTTTCCGGTAACCGACAAGCTCGCTTATCTCAACAGCGCGGCGGCGGGACCCGTGTCGCGTGCATCGCATGAAGCCGCTTCCGACTATTACGAAAAGATGATGCGCGACGGCGACGTGCATTGGAATCGCTGGCTCGCCGATCGTGAAGCGATCAGAAAACGCATCGCGAAGTTCATCAATGCCGAGCCGGAAGAGATTGCGTTCACGACGAACACTTCGTCGGGCATGAATGTGATTGTGGATGCGCTGGAGAATCGCGGCGAAGTCATCTCCAGTGAGCTTGAGTTTCCGGTCACAACTCTACCGTGGATGCATCGGCGGATTCCCGTTCACCTGCTCCCCTCAGTCGATGGCGAAGCGCGCATCGAGGACATTCGCGGCGCGATGACGGACAAAACGGGAATCATCGCGCTCAGTCATGTGCAATTCTCGAACGGCTTTCGAATCGATCCTGAATCACTCGGAGAGATAAAGGGTAAACACGCGCTGGTCATCAATGCGAGCCAATCGGCGGGCGTGTTCGAGATCGATGTGAAGCGCATGCAGATAGATGCGCTGTGCGCGACCGGTCACAAATGGCTGCTCGCCGGATACGGCTCGGGTTTTGTCTATCTCAGCCGTGAACTGCTCGATCAATCGCTGCCGCGTTCGATCGGCTGGCTGAGTGTCGAGCAGCCTTTCGAGATGCGCAACGACGAGTTTCGTCCACGTCACGATGCGGCCGCGCGGGTAGAGCTGGGCTGTCCGCACTTCGCCGGCATCTTTTCGCTGGGCGCGTCAGTCGATCTTATTAATGAGATCGGAATCGGGAACATTCAAGCGCGCGCGTTGGAATTAAATCACTTTCTCACTTCACGCCTCAAGGAAAACGGATGGAAGATTCTTTCGCCGTTGCAAAACGAAAACGCGCGATCGGCGGAAACGCTGATTGCAGTTGAAAAGCCGAACGAGGTTGTTCGTCATCTCTTGCGTCGAGGTGTGATTGTCACGGAAAAACCACAGGGCGTTCGTGTGGCGACGCACTTCTTTAATAATGAGGATGACATTGAGAGACTGGTCACGGCTTTAATTGAAACGCGCCCGTAGGTTATGCGCTCTCCCTCACGGTCGGGTTTCTGCCCCGACTTTAAACGCTCGCGGCTTTCTTCTTTTTTGGCTTAACCCGCGATTGACCGCTCGCAGTTGATTTGCCGAAGTGCGCTCGGCAGAGCTTCAAGAACGTTTGATGAATCGGCGATTCGTATCCACCCACGAGTCGGGCCAGGCCGAGCTGCCAATTGATCTGCGCGCCTTCGATCCACCAACGCACCAGCCGTCCATCCGCAACTTCATCACGCACCGATTGCAAAGGTACGATGCCAACGCCCATGTCTTCTTCGACCATGCGCTTGATGGCCGCGAGCCGGCTCAGTTCCATTGATACTTTCAACGTCACGCCGGCCTTGTCAAAAAACTGATCGATTAGTCGCCGCGTGTTCCCGCCGCGCTCGCCCAGGATCAGCTTCTCGCCCGCGAGTCCGTAGGCGCTGACAACTTTTTGTTTCGCCGATTTGTGACGCGGCGAAGCAATCGCCACCAGATAATCTTCGCTCAGCATTTCGGTTTGAATTCCGCGCGCTTCAACCGGGAGCGAGACGAAAGCAAAGTCGAGTTCGCCAGCGAGAAGTTGCTGCACGAGTTCGGCGCTGGTTCCGGAAGAGACGGAAACTTCCGCGCCGGAGTGCTTCTTTTTTAGCTCTCGAAAGAAGCCGGGCAGGGGATCTGCGCTGACCTTCGCCGACGCGCTGCCAATGCGCAATCGTCCGCGCTCGGCTCCGGCAAGCGCGGCGAGTTCTTCGATGGCCGCATCGTGCTCGCGCAGGATCACATGCGCTCGCTCGAGCAGTTTCTCGCCCGCTTCGGTAAGGATCACGCGCCGCGGCGCGCGGACAAAAAGTTGGGTGCCGGTCTCGATTTCGAGTTGGCGGATTTGCATGCTGATCGCCGCTTGCGTTATGTGCACGCGAACCGCGCCGGCGGTGAAAGTGCCGGCTTCCGAGATCGCTACGAATGCTCTTATTTGCCTGATTTCCATTTCGAACTCCTGCATCAACGAGGATTATCGTATGGATAAGATCTTTTAGTTTCCATTATAGCTGCGACGGCATCTAAAATTAAAGTCCACGGGTCAGGCGTCGAAGAGGTTGTGCGTTTGTTAGAAGTGACAACAAAAAGGCCGGGTGTTGAGTCGTTGGCGCGTCGCTCAGCGCAGCTTCGCCGGTTAGTAGCAGGTGTGGATGGCGGCGGGACAGCTACGCGGGCAGCCATCCTTGACGACCAGCATCGGGTCATTGCCGAAGGCCACGCTGGCCCATCAAATCCGCTGCGCGTGGGTATCGCCAACGCGGCGTCCGCCGTGCGCGACGCAATCGATCAGGCGTGCAGCGAAGCTTCGATTCATCGCGACGGCATACTGGCCGCGGCTGTGGGACTTGCCGGCGTGCGCCGCCAGGACATTCGCGATCGCATGCGCGAAAAACTCAGCGAGTGCCTGAAGGAGATTAAACCGATCGAGCTCCTTACCGATGGCGAGATTGCGTTGTACGGAGCGACCGGCGGCGCGGCGGGATTGGTGGTGATTGCCGGGACCGGATCGATCTGCTGCGGGCGGAATCCTCAGGGCAAACACGTCTGCGCGGGTGGCTGGGGACCGATTGTTGGCGACGAAGGTGGCGGCTCCTGGATTGCGCGCAAGGCTTTGCAAGCCGTGGCCCAGGCGACCGATGGGCGCGGGCCAAAGACGGCGCTCGCATCCGCCGCGCTCAGCTACTTCAAGATTGCGACGCCCGACGATCTCTCCACGGCGATCTACGCGCCGAACATGACCAACGATCGTCTCGCGGGATTCGGCCGGCAGGTCATGCGCGTCGCCGAAGGAGGCGACGAGGTGGCGCAGGATATTTTGCGAAGAGCGGGGCAACAACTCGGTATTGCGGCCACTGCCGTAATCCGAAAGCTGCACATGGAAAATGAAGAGTTTCGCGTAGCCTATGTCGGCGGAGTGTACGGCGCCGGCGATTTGGTGCTCTTGCCGATGCGAGCGCAAATCAGGCGCGTGGCAAAGAAAGCTTATCTCGCTGAGCCATTATATTCTCCGCCAATCGCCGCCGGGCGAATTGCTCGTGGCCTGCTGCGTGGCGACTTGGCGCTGGCTGTCTAAGATCACGTTCAAGTTTCAAGTTTCAGGTTTCAAGTTCTTACGTCCAGCTTTCAACTTGAAACTTGAAACCTTAAACTTGAAACTATGTCATCCCAGGACGCCGGGCGCCTTCCCATTACCGAAGAGGAGAATCCGCGCACCGCTAATCTTAGTTCTTGGTCTTCGCTTGAGATCGTTTCAGCGATGAACGGTGAGGACGAAGGCGTTGCGATCGCCGTGCGCACCGTTTTGCCGGACGTTGCGCGCGCCGTGGATGGAATCGTCGAGCGTTTGCGCGCGGGCGGACGCCTTTTCTATATCGGCACTGGAACATCCGGCCGTCTCGGCGTGCTTGATGCTGCCGAGTGCCCGCCAACGTTTGGCGTCGCCCCTGAGCTGGTGCAGGCGATCATCGCCGGCGGTTACGAAGCGTGTCATCGCGCAGTCGAAGCTTCGGAAGATGATGAGGAGGCGGGCGCGCAGGACTTGGATGCGCGCGGCTTTACCACCAGAGACGCGCTGGTTGGTATTGCCGCTTCGGGGCGCACGCCTTACACGGTTGGCGCGGTTGAATACGCGCGACGACTAGGCGCGCTGACGATTGCGATTACGTGCGCGCCGGAATCTCCGATCACTCAGGCCGCGGAGATTGCAATCGTGCCGGTCGTTGGTCCGGAAGTAGTCACCGGCTCGACCCGTTTGAAAGCCGGCACCGCACAAAAGCTGGTGCTAAATATGCTTTCGACCGCGACGCTGACTCGGCTCGGCTACGTCACCGGCAATCGGATGACGAACGTGCAAACGCGCAATGCGAAGTTGCAGGCGCGTGCCTTGCGCATTCTAATGGCCGAGGCTGATCTGGATGAGGCCTCGGCAACTATGGCGCTCGCCGCGGCCGGGGGAGACCTGCCGGTAGCGCTGGTCATTGCCATCACCGGATGTGGGTTGGCTGAGGCCAAAACGGCGTTGGGTGACTCATCCGGGGTCGTGAGAAAGGCCGTTGCAGCTCTCAGGATGAAGCAGTAATGGTGGCACAGACTTCAGTCTGTGATCTCGGTGCAGCTTTAGCAAGACACGGAGCATCACAGAGTTTGCACAGAGAAAACCATTCCCCCAGGGTCGGGTTACTGCTTCGAACTTCGGCTGGTCCGCTGCCGATGGCGACAAAAACCTGGCCTAACGCTACCAACTCGTATTAGAATCCCCGCGAATTTCTGACTTAGAAAATCGGAAACGGCTTGCCTCTTTCACCCGGCACCAGACTAGGCCGCTACGACATCCGCTCAAAGATTGGCGAAGGCGGGATGGGTGAGGTCTATCTCGCTCAGGACACCAAACTTGATCGCAAAGTAGCGCTGAAGATCTTGCCGGCTGAAGTTGCTGCCGATCGCAATCGGATGAGCCGATTCGTTCAAGAAGCAAAGGCTGCCTCAGCGCTCAATCATCCCAACATCATCACGATTTACGAGATCGAGCA
This sequence comes from Pyrinomonadaceae bacterium, assembly GCA_035545035.1. Lineage (GTDB taxonomy): Bacteria > Acidobacteriota > Blastocatellia > Pyrinomonadales > Pyrinomonadaceae > UBA11740. Next base: position 1,602 of record DASZZL010000175.1, on the reverse strand, counting down.
GATCGACTCGGTGAATTTCATCGCCACTGAGTTCGTCGACGGCGAGACGCTACGGGAACGCATGCGAAGCGCGCCAATGAGTTTCGCGGAAGTGCTCGATGTGGCGATTCAAACCGCCAGTGCGCTCTCGGCTGCTCACGCTGCCGGCATCGTGCATCGCGACATTAAGCCAGAGAATGTCATGCTGCGGCGCGACGGCATCGTCAAGGTTCTCGACTTTGGTCTTGCCAAGCTTACAGCCGATCAATCAGGAACTGTCGACACTCAAGTACCCACGAAAGCATTGTTTTGGACAGACCCAGGCAAAGTCGTTGGGACAGTTATCTACATGTCACCAGAGCAGGCGCGGGGGATACCAGTCGACGCTCGAACTGACATCTTCAGTTTCGGTGTGGTGCTTTACGAGATGATAGCCGGGTGTTTGCCTTTCACTGGATCCAGTACAAGCGACGTAATGGCATCTATTCTCAGCGAGAAAAATGCGCAGCCGCTGGCGCGTTACTCGAGAGAAGTGCCAGCCGAGTTGGAGCGAATCGTTGGGAAGGCACTGCGCAAGGATCGTGAAGAGCGATATCAGATCATCAAAGACCTAGCTCTCGATCTGAAGAGTTTGAAGCAGAGACTGGAGTTCGAGGTTGAGCGGGAGCGATCCGTCTCACCAGATTTGATTAGCGCAGCGAGGCTTACGACAAGCGGCAGACACTCGAAGTTTGACCGCACCGAGAATCCGGTAATCAGAACCGACGAAATTGCAGCAGCGCCCACCACATCAGGCGTTGCGTCCGTCTTCAGCAAGATCAAGCGGCACAAACTCGCAGCGGCTGTCACTCTGGCGATTCTGACTGTCACCGCCGTCGGGTTTTTCGTTTTCCGCAGCCGAGCGCCCGCCTTGACCGAGAAAGACACAATCCTGCTCACCGATTTCGACAACAAGACCGGCGATGCGGTCTTTGATGGCACGCTCAAACAAGCGCTGGCGGTGCATCTGAGGCAGTCGCCGTTCTTGAATCTCTTCGCGGACGACCGCGTGCGCGAGACGCTGCGCCTGATGAACCGCGCGCCGGATGAACGCGTGACGCCGACCATTGGCCGCGAAATCTGCCAGCGCCAGGGGTTGAAAGCAATGCTGACTAGCTCGATTGCAAGTCTGGGGCGCAATTACGTGATCAACCTCGAAGCGGTCAACGCGCAAACGGGCGAGGTGCTGGCGAGCGAACAAAGCGAAGCCGAGGGCAAGGAAAAGGTGCTGCGGAGTCTGGGCGAGGCGGCGACCCGGTTGCGCGAGAAGCTGGGCGAATCGCTCAGCTCGATTCAGAAGTTCTCGCTTGAACAGGTCACGACCTCATCGCTGGAGGCGCTCAAGGCTTACTCCCTGGGAGCTGAGCAGAATGTGAAGGGCAAGTACTTCGAATCGATTTCGTCTCTGAAGCACGCCATTGAACTCGATCCCAATTTCGCCAGCGCCTACAGCTTGCTGGCAGGTAACTACACTGGCACCAATCAACCAGGGCTGGCGGCTGAAGCGGCACGCAAGGCATTTGAGTTGCGGGAGCGGGTCAGCGAGCGCGAGAAACTTCTCATCGCTGATCAATACTACTCGAA
>DASZZL010000174.1:0-3021 GCA_035545035.1 Pyrinomonadaceae bacterium | reverse complement strand
TATCCTTCGAAGGTTTGTTTGGATCTAGCATCTGAGTTGGAGAGAAGGAATCCGTGAGCGAAGTTGCACAGGATGGACAAGCAGTCGCATCAGTTGGAACGTCGCGCTCGCAACGGGGGCATTTCACTGGCCGCAGATTGTATCGCAGACCGCGGAAAGGTTGAACTCCTGGCTTGATTTCTCAGCTCACTCACGCAGCAGTCCGCCTTTGAAAATCGGCTGGCCGCCGAGAGAGATGTAGAAACTGTATAAGACCACAGCAAGGCCGGCGCACAAACCGAATATTGTTGAGCCGGCATACCATACGGAAAAGTCCGAGGTCATTGGGTAGAACGTAAAGAGCTGCACGAAAAACATAGAGGCAATCATGGCCAGCAGCCCGAACCGCGTGGTGACCACCAGAATTAGTCCAAAAATTAATCCGGCGAGCAACGCTCCAATCAGATGAGTACCAGTACGAGTACTCACCGCCAGGCCGATTGTGGGTAAGAGCCAGGCCGCAAGCGATGAAAGCCATTCCTTGCGGCGGAAAAGAATGTAAAGCAACAGGAGCAGGAACAGGTAGGACAGCCCGATGAAGATCGCGAAGCTTGCTGGACCATCAAAAAAAGCGCCGACTGATTCACGCAATCCGAGGAGCGTTCTAAGAGTCGGCGGAGTCGTCAGGGCAATGCCCGGCCCTCCGGGCGCGAGGTAGTAAAGGTAGCTTAGAACTGCGATCGCGACACCAAACACCGAGCCGATCAGAATGTCTCTGCCAACCAATGGATCCCTGAAGTCCCCAGCCAGCAGCCGGCTCCATGCCACGATTCGGTGCGGCCACCAGCGACGAACGTAGGGCTCCAGAGCGATGTAAAAGAGCCACACCAGAGTCGCATTAAAGAGTGCGAACATCACGTGCGGGAGAAAAAGAAACCACTCCTCGAACCCAGGATAGTGATGGGCCAGGAAAATCCACGAAATCATTAGCGCCGAAAAGATATAGATTGCCAACCTGAGCGCGCCTTTCCGATCGCCACGCCCATCCCGCAGGTTCTTTCTGGCCAGCAGCACTCCAACAATCATGAAAGAAAGAATCAGGACCAGGGGCACGACTCTGAAGACCTTGGTCCCTGTTCTTAACTGAATTTCCTGCATTCGCTCCGGTCTGGTCCACGCTCCGACAATCTCGAAGTAGACTGGCTTGCCGTGGTAAGAGGCGGCCTCGACTCGGATCGGTATTTGAGTCTGACTCGGAAGTTTCCCCTCCCATGCGGCACGCGCGTCGCTGTTAGCCAGTGGAAGCCACTTGGATTGAGTCTGAGTGAAACTGGCGAGGTCCAGGCCGGCCTCCTCGAAAAGAGGAGCCCAGTTGGTTGGTATCGCTGAGCCCTCCCTCACGGTCGGGCTACTGCCCGGACTTTGGACACTGGACGTTGGACTTGGGACTTCGGCTTGAGAGCCCTCCCTCACGGTCGGGCTACTGCCCCGCTCACTACTAGTTTGGGTACTGCTCGCGGATTTTTGACTTTGGACCTGGGTTGTCTCCCCGTCACCCCGTCTCCCCGTCTCCGTGTCAGTTGCGGAGCCCTCCCTAACGGTCGGGCTACTGCCCACTTCTATCTGCGGCGGAATGGCTTCGAACCTAATCAGCCGCCCCAACGTGTCCAGGGATACGTTTATCATCCCCGATACGATCGGTGGAGGATCGTTAATAGTGGCGCGCGCAACCGCACGGTTTGTCGGTATCAGAGACCTTGGACTCTGGCGATACCAGAAATAAAGCGCTGCCGGCTGGCCCGTTGAAAGTTGATCCCAGCGCGTGGGAGAGGGATCGTGGTCTAAGACGTAATTGAAATAATCGCCGTTGGTTTCGAAGCCGTACGCGCGGTCGACGGGTGGATCGACGTAGCCGAGTCTGTTGACAATTGCACTGGCTCTCTCTTTGAGCGCCTCAGGCGACTTCTCAAACGGAACCCGGCGATGTAGATCAACTTTCCCGGACAACCAGATGATCAGCACGAAGCCGGCGAGTATTGAAGCCACGCAAGCCAGGGCGACAGCCGGCCGTAGCACTCCTTCCTTTGGCGCGGCGGCAACCATTTCTGGTGAAGGCGTTTCGCCGGCGGCGAGCGCCGCAGCAAGTGGATCGCCGCCGGGAAGCGCGGCCGCCACTTGTAATGCAGACGAAGGACGCAACGCCGGATCTTTCTGAAGGCAGCGATCAATTACCCGCTCGATTACCGGATCGAGGTCTTTGACGATCGACGTCGGAGTAGTCGGCGTCGCGTCGCTGCGTCGCAACTTGATCAATTCATTCAGAGATGTAGCCTCGAACGCTTTGCGGCCGGTGAAGAGTTCGTAAAGCACCAGGCCCAGCGAGTAGATGTCACTCCTTACAGTGAACGTCTGGCCACCGAGTTGTTCGGGAGCCATATAGGCCGGAGTGCCCGCATGAGTTTCATCATCGCGAAAGTCTTCAGCCAAACCTGCGAGCCCAAAATCAGTGATGCGCGCATTGCCGTGCTCGTCGATCATCACGTTGGAAGGTTTCAGATCGCGATGCAGCACGCTGTTGTCATGCGCGGCAGCGAGGCCGGCGCAAATCTGACGGGCAATCTGAATCGCTTTGTCGCCTGGTAATCGGCCAATGCGGTGCAAGAGCGAAGAAAGTTCTTCGCCCTTAATGAATTCCATCGAGAGGAAGTGACGACCGTCTGCCTCGCCGATGTCGTACACGCGACAGACGTTCTTGTGGCTCACCTGTCTGGCGACGCGCACTTCGCGATGAAAACGCGCCAGCGCTGCACCGTCCCTCAGGAGATGATCAGGAAGAAATTTCAACGCGACAGGTTGGCCCAGCTTGAGATCGTCGGCGCGATACACTTCGCCCATGCCGCCTTTGCCAAGTAATCCAACGATGCGATAGCGCTCTGCCAGCATCGTGCCCGGCACGAAACGCGCATCATCGATTGAATCAGGGACGTAAAAGATCGTTTCTGGCTTGATTTACTTGGCGGAGTTTTCGGTGATTCCAGCCGC
>DASZZL010000173.1:0-17405 GCA_035545035.1 Pyrinomonadaceae bacterium | reverse complement strand
ATCATGCGATGCTCGGTCGGCACATCGTCCGGGCCATCCGTCGCCAGCGGCGAAGTTCCCAACGTTGCCAGCGAGGCGCCTTCGGCTTTCAGCTTCGCGAGCGCTTCCGTAACCAGCAACGTGGAAGTTCCGTGCGGCGCGTCGGGCTCGCGCAAGACGTCTTCCAGGTACCAGGCTTTGCGCGCGGGAATCGGGCTGGCGGCGAGAAAGCCGACGAGCTTGCCGTTGACGCGAGCCGCAAAATACTTCTTGTACTCGGAATGCAGGAACGGATCGAGCGCGACCAGCCAGCCAAAGGTCGTCGCCGAGCGCCGCGAGCTGAGCCAGCTCAGGCAAAGCTCCGCAGTTTCTTTCTTCAGCGATTCATCGACACTTTCGGAAAGCATTTCGACTTCAACACCAGCCCGCCGCGCCTGGTTAACCCCGGCGCGAAGTTTCTTGGCGCAGTCGCCGCGTGGATTCCAGGTCTTGAGATCGAAGTAAGGCGACGCGCCAACTTTCACGGCCGTGAAACATCCCGGAGTGATCAGACGAGCGAATTCCGCACTCGTCGGCACGAATGCGACCGCGCGATTCTTTCGCTTCGCGAACGCCGCGAACTGCCGCGCGAGTTCCGCCATGTCTTCCAATGGCGCCAGCGGATCGCCGGCGGCGAGCCACACGCGACCAAACTCGCCATAGATGATCGCGCCGTCAATGTCCGGCGTTGACCAGACCAACGCGCCGGGCGCAATGCTCACGAGTGAATGCGGGTTGTATCCGTGGAGAGTTTGCAGGCGCAGCAACTCGCCCGTGGGATCGGGCAGACGGCTTCGTCGACGCGCCGTCAGCGCGGCATTGATGCGCGCTTTCATGAAACGCGCGCCGTAACCAGCGCTGCCGCCGGCGGCTAACCACCAAAGATCGTGAATTGGAATCGCCATTTGGGGGGCTACGACTCAATCTTTTACGCCTGATCGTTCGGCTGAGTCAACTCACGATTAGATAGTCAGCAATAGCATTTGGTTTCCAGAGGAGTTGGAGGCTGAGGTCAGTACCACCCGCGTGAGCGGGTGGGTCCATCCGTCAACCCGCTCGTTGAGTGTTTGACCCACCCGCTCACGCGGGTGGTACTGACTTCATCGCGCTACCAGGCATTCACCCAAACAGCGAGCCTTGCGGCGAAGGTCGGCGAAACGTGTTTGGTCTGGTGTGCCGCTCGCTGCCAACGCGATGCTCGTTAAAGCCGAGTCGCCGACAGTAAACGTCGAAAAGCTTTTCCTGCGCCGACCAGTACTGGCCTTTGCCGCGCATGCGCTCACCAAAGACGCTGGAGTTCAACTTGCCACCGCGCGCGTCGCGAATACGATTCAAAACACGGTCGGCTTTGGTGGGAAGTTTTTCGCGCAAACGTTGCTCGAAGTAAGGAGCGACGCTGCCGGGCAGCCGCAGCATGTTGATGAAAGCCTTCGTCGCGCCACAGTCTTTCGCGCGCTGCAAAAGTTTCGGGATGTCACTCGTCAAGCCCGGAATGGTGGGCGCGATGCCGATGCCGACCTCGATGCCGGCATCCGCGAGAGCTTTCATCGCTTCGAAGCGAGCGTTGGGTGAAGGCGCGAACGGCTCGACAGCGCGCGCGATGTCATAATCGGCAAACGGAATAGAAAAATAGACTCCGACGCTCGCGTCTTGTTTCAGCCGTTGCAGCACATCGATGTCACGGCGAATCAAAGCTGACTTGGTGACGATGCCGACAGGATTGCGAAACTCAGCGCAGACCTCCAAACAGCGACGTGTCAATTTGTAATTAGCTTCCAGTGGAATGTATGGATCAGAAGTGAACGAGAAAACGATCTCGTCACCTTGCCATGAACGCTTCATCAATTCTTTGCGCAGCAACTCAGGCGCGCGCACTTTCGCAACGATCTTGCGCTCAAAGTCAGTGCCCGCGCCATAGCCAAGATATTCATGAGTCGGCCGGCTGAAACAGTAAGTACAGCCGTGCACACAACCTCGATAGCAGTTCACCGAATGATCGAAAGCCACGTCGGGGCTGTCGTTGCTACTAATGATCGAGCGCGTTTCAGTCTCTTCAAAGACTTCGATCTTCGCCGCGGGTGGTTCACCGATCCATTCAACGGAATGCGTCAGCCAGGGATTCGGCGGATTGTCGACGTAGCGCATGTGTGCAACCGTGTCCTATCGATGCAACACAGGATAGCAGAGGTGAGAGTTTTTGGCGAGGGGTTTGGGTCCGCGTCACTGTTCCCTTCTCCCGCTGAGAGAAGGGTTAGGGAAGAGGGGCGTAATTTCATTCTCCCTTCTCCCTTTGGGAGAAGGGTTGGGGAAGAGGGGCGTAGCTAGGTGGTCTCGATCTCAAGCCCTCTCCCCAACCCTCTCCCAGAGGGAGAGGGAGTCCAAGCAAGACTCGCGTTCTGAAGGATCTAATTCAGATCGTCGATCTGTAACCCGACAGGACTGGCGCCGGCGCCCTTGATGCCGTCGAGGACACGAACGACTTCGCCGTAGGCAATCGATCGCGGCGCTTTGATGAAGACTGTCTTCTCGATACGCATTTCTTCGGGCAAGTCGACGCGATCGCGCAATCGATCGCTGTACGCGTGATTCTTGAGTCGTTGCTGAAAGAGATCGGTGAGCGTCGTGCTCAGCTTACTCGTGTCGTTGACTGAGCCCATGTCGGAAAGGCCGTTGAGCATCAAGGTGCGGTCGGGTTTGATCGTTACGACAAGTGTTTTCGGGTCAGGCGGTAGCTTCACCGTTCGATCAGGCTGGGAAGGAACCTTCGTCAGAAACCGCGCCGGCTTCAGTGGCGTCAAGACCAGGAAAATAATCAGCACCACCAGCAGCACATCGATTAATGGCGTGACGTTGATTCTCGGATTTGCTTGAGACGCGTTTGATTGCGAAGCGACCTCTGGTCGCGTGACTTCGCGGTGGGTCATGACGGTTGTCCTCCTCGATAGCGATTAGACAGCCGACCAACGCAAAATGTTCCGAGCTAAAGCTTCCTCAGGTTGCCCTCCCTCACCGCCCCACCCCAGCCGAGTTGCTCGGCTGGGGACCCCCCGGTTGGTCGGGCTTCTGACACGCGACGGTCGGCCTTCTGACACGCTGCACCGTTGTGTCAGAAGCCCGCGCGTAAGCAAGGGCTATGAAGGCACTTGTGCCGCCGGATCGAACAACATCGGAAAGAATTGTCCATCCATTTTCTTTCCGGTGGCAATCACTGGCACGCCCGCGAGCGGTGGATCGTTGGAAGCTGAACACACGCCCTCGCGAAAGACATTGATCACCGCGCCACGCCGCGGGCGGTCGCTCAGGTTCGCGTAAGACCCATGAACCATCAGCGGGTGATGAAACGAGCACTCGCCTTTCTTCAACTCAATCGGTAAGGGTCTGAACTGAGCTTTGTGCTCCTCGCTTAGCACGCTTTCAATCGCGTGCATGTCATTCGCCAGTCCGGTGATTGGCAAAAGACCCCAGCGATGACTGCCCGGCACGTAATGAACGCAACCATTCTCGCGCGTCGAATCGTCCAGTCCGATCCAGCACGACAGATGCGCCATCGGCCGCGTGCGCGTCCAATAGGAATAATCCTGGTGCCAGGCTACGACTCCGCCGTGATGCGGCGGCTTACAGAAAAGCTGATCGTGCCAGAAGCGCACCGCCCCGCCGATTAGTTGCGACGCGGGCATCAAGAACGCGGGATTCCAAGGCAGGTCATGAAAACCCGGCGCGATGCGCCACGCGCCCAGCGCATGGAAGAGCACCGTCCCGGGATCGGTCGATTCGTTCGAATGAAATTCGTAAAAGAGATCGTGGCCGGGGTGATTCGGATTGATGAGTTCCGCCAGCTCGGCGCGCAACGCTTCGATCTGTTGGTCGTCGAGCACCCGAATGCCGGCGAGGTAGCCGTGAGTGTGAAAGAATTCGAGTTGCTGTTTGCTGAGCCGGTATTGATTCCAATCTTCAGCAGTCGCTGGCTTCTTGAAGAGAGCGGTTATCGGGCCGTGCCACATTGATAAATCGTCGGACATTTCAGGTTTGAGGGCCGTCATGAAGTCAGTACCACCCGCGTCAGCGGGGTGGGTCAATACTCAACACGCGGGATGACTCTTGGGTCCACCTGCTTACGCAGGTGGTACTGCCTGCATTACGCGCGTCTCGAATGCTTCTTCACCTGACCGACGCGATCCCATCAATCACCACGCGCGCGACGGTCGGAATGATCTCGCGTTCGTTCGCATGATCGGTGGTGAACATCACGAGCACGAACTTCGCGCCGTTCGGCAGTTCGATGTAAGCGGCGTCGTGCCGCGTTGTGCTGGTCCAGCCGGCTTTCGACCAAAGCTTCGCGCCAGTTCCCTGGAGAGCGATGCCGGTAAAGCCGTGGCCCTGATCGTCATTGTCTTTTGATGTGCCTGAGAAATCGCGCTTCAGCAATTCCATCATCTGCGCGCTGCGCGCCGGCGTAACCGCGCGGCCAGTGACAATTTCGGCGAGCAAACGCGCAGTCGCGTCAGTCGTCAGCTTGTTTCGATTCTCGCCATTCGGTCCGCGCGAAACCTTTTCGCGGCCGTACGCGTCTTCGCAAAACGTCTTTTGATTGACGTTGATATTCGCAAAGCCCAGCGCAGCGTAGTAGCGGTTCACAACGTTCCGTTGAGACTGCCACTCCTCCATTTCTCTTGGCAGCAATTCGTAACCGCCGGTCGTGTGCGTCAAGATATCGACCACGTACTGCGTCGCTTCGTTCGACGAATCTACGATCATGTCGCGCACGGCGCGCTTGAGTTCGTCTGTCTGTTCGATACGCTTGTCTTCGAGCCAACGGTGCACGGCTACGAAATAAAATAGTTTCACCACGCTCGCCGGATACACGCGTTCGTTGCCGCGAAAGCTCGCGGTCACGGGATGTTGAGCGTCCCGCAAATCGATCAGCGTAATTGAGAGTTGAGCTTCGGTAAGTTTCTTGTCAGCGAACTTTGTTAATGCAGCATGCGCGGCTTCGTTGACGAGTTCCTGCAAGCTGGTCGTTGCACGTGTCTCACTCTCAGAGGACCTCAATCTAGTGGGCAACAATTGCTGACCATAGGTCGAAGCAACGGTCAGAAACAGTAGTGCGACCGTCAGCATAAACTTGCTTGGCTGCATAAGGTCATTCTCCCTTGGCGCTTGATTAATGAACGCGAGCAACACGCGCTGCGCTCCGAGCGACTTTACGATTGTCTTAGCGGCTTCGCCGCCTGATGTGCGGAAAGGCTATGCCTTTCCGGTCAGGCGCATCGTCCCTTGTTTCCGTTGCTTCGAGGCGCAGCCTCGAAGCAACGAGAGAGATTCAAAGTTGGCTGTGCCGGTAAGGCGAAGCCTTACCGCACATCGGGCGGCAAAGCCGCTGTCTAGCTACAAGCAGTGCTCTTTAGATGCGATCAAGATACTTCGTTTGCTCGAGAGCGGTTCCTGCTCGACCAGACCAGGTAGACCGGCAATCCGATCAGAATTAGTCCCAACCCAATCGCCGATTGCTTTCGCGCGTTCAAGATTGTGTTGATAACCAACGCCGCGGTAACCAGCAAATAAAGGATTGGCACGACTGGATAACCCCAGGTGCGATACGCGCGCGGGGCGTCAGGCATGCGACGGCGAAAGATGAAGACGGCCGCTGCAACCAGACCGTAGAAGAGCGTCAGCGCGAAAATTGCATAGTCGGTCAGCGTATCAAACGAGCCGGAAAGCGCGACGACTCCCGCCCAGAAGCCTTGCACGATCAGCGAGCGCACCGGCACGTGCGTGCGTGGAGACACGCGCGCGAGGCTCTGGAAAAACAAGCGGTCGCGCGACAAAGCGTAAGGCACGCGCGCAGTCGCCAACATCGAAGCTTGCAGCGCGCCGAACGACGAAATCATCAATCCCATAGCCATCAAACTCACCGCCGCGGGACCGAGAAATTTCTTTACCACTTCAGCCGCAACTGACGATGAAGCCGGCACGCTCGCAATTTGCGTCGGCGTGAGCGCGTGATAGTAACCAAAGTTGATGAACAAATAAAGCGTCATCACGAGGAATATGCTGCCAATCAAACCGAGCGGAAGATTTCGTTCCGGGCGCTTCACTTCCCCGGCCATAAACGTGATGTTGTTCCAACCGTCATAGGCCCACAGCGCGCCGAGCATCGCCGCGCCGAATCCCGCCAGCCCGCCGCCCGTCACGGCGACGCTTTCGCAGGTGCCGCCGATATTCGACAAAGAAAGATTCGACCAGTGACCGCCGGCGTAGATGAAGGCACCCGCGCCGACGCCGATCACGAGCAAGACTTTCAAAGAAGTCAGAACGGTGGCAAAGTGTCCGCTCACTTTCACCGCGGCGCAGTTGATCAAAGTAGTGATCGCGATCGCGCCGAGCGCGACGAGTTGCAGACGGCCGAATGAGATCTCGAATCCATGCGGCAGGTGAATTGTGAAATAGATGGGCTTAAGCGCGCCCCGCATCAAATCGTTCAAAAAGATCGCAAAGCCAACTGCCAGCGCCGCTGCTGATGCAGTTCGAGCAATCACGAACTGCGTCCAGCCATAGATGAACCCCGACGCGGGACCGTAAGCTTTGCGCATGATCCCGTACTCGCCGGCGGCCTCGGGCATCATCGCGAGCAACTCAGCGTAAGTCAGCGCGCCCGCGAGCGAGAGTAAACCCGCGACTATCCAAACCGAGAGCGCCGTCCACGGCGAGCCCACGTTACAAGTCATCACGCGCGCCTTTAGAAAGACGCCGGTGCCGATGATGTTGGCGACGTTGACGGAGATCGCAGCCGTCAGACCGAGACCGCGGACCAAAGAAGTTTCAGGTTTCAAGTTTCAGGTTTCAGGTTCAAGTCGAAGATTTCAGGCTGTCGGCTTCTTGAACCTTGTTCCTTTCATTCCAGACTGTTTTAGATAGCTCATCAAACCGCTGATCATTCGACTGATTTGAGATGCAGCTCCGCTTAGAGGTTCGAATACGGCCGGAGTTATGTAGCGTTGGTCAAGCGCGACGTACAACTGCGATCTTACTTCTCCAGCCGAGCCCTTCGCTGTTGCCAAGAAGTGAGTGAATTCTCCCGTACCACTTCGTTCAAAGCCTTCAGCGATGTTTGACATGACGGACACGCTGGCTCTACGAATTTGATCCTTCAGGCCGTAATCCTTCGAAGACGCTCCCTGCCCCGTAATCTTATAGATCCGGTTTGTAAGTTCTCTGGACTTCTGCCACGCATCAATCTCTTCGAACTTCGTGAAAGTTGCCATGAGGCACCTCGGTGAGAATAGGATGAAAAAGCCTTCATATTCTAACGAACCTGAAACTTGAAACCTGAAACTTGAAACTGCTTTGGTTACCAAACATCATTCGCGAGTAAGTCTTCGTAAGTGTCTCGCCTTCGAATTACATCCGCTTGACCGTTCTGTCGAATCATCACCGCCGCCGGCAATGGCCGCCCATTATACGGAAACATCTGCGCCAGCGAATACGCGCCGCTGTTCAAGAGCGCGAGCACTTCGCCGGGCTGCACATCGCGCGGCAGCAGGCGATAGTCCGGTAAGCGTCCGTGTCGTTCGATGTCGAAATAGACATCACCCGAATCGCACAAAGGCCCGGCGACTTTGTATTCCGCTTCGGCTGGCGCGCCGGCGCGCGACGCAGAAATCAGATGGTAGTACCACTTGTAATTATTCATCGAGAGCAAAATGTTATAACCCGCATCAGTCAGCAACCACACATCGTTTGTTTCGGGACGACGCTTGATGTTGCGCACCGTCGTGAGCACGACGCCGGCGTCGGCGATAATGCTGCGACCCGGCTCGAGCAGAATCGTCACTCGATCCAGCAGATGCTCAGCTTCCGCGTCGCGCGCTGACTCACGCGCCACGCGCAATGCTTCCGAAAGCACGATGGCGGGTTCAAGATCGGCGCCGAGCATTTCGCGCTCGTGCTCGGGAAGTTGATCGGCCTGCGACGGGTCGCGCAGGTAGTTCACCGGAATGCCGCCGCCCAGATTGATATGTTCGAGCGTGTGGCCCGTCTCGCGATGAATGGTCATCAGGTGGTTCCACATGCTCTTGAAAGCTTCGGCGAACGGCTCGACGTCCGGCGTCTGCGATCCGACGTGAATGTGTATGCCGCAGACGTGAATCAGTTCTGGATTCTGCAAGCTGCGGCGAAAGGCGTCGAGGACTTCGGACGAAGAGATGCCAAACTTCGAAGTTAGCAGCGCGGTTTGCAAACCGAGATGCGAGCGCGTGCCAATCTCTGGCACCAGACGCAGAGCTATGCGCGCGGGCGGCAGTCCGGCGTTGAGTTCGCTGCGCGCGCGACGAACAGCGTCTTCGACCAGTTCGATCTCGTAAACCGAATCGACGTTGATTGAATAAATGCCCGCGCGCACGGCTTCGTCGAGCTCTTCGTTGGTCTTGCTCGTGCCGTTGAAGATGATCTGGCTCGGCTTGAATCCAACACGCAAAGCCTTGTAGAGTTCGCCGCCACTATTCACCTCAACGTCGATGCCGGCATCGCGCACGACCTTCAGCACGGCCATATTGGAATTCGCTTTCGAGGCGTAGCAGAACTTGATGGGCCGATCGACTTGCTTTGCCGCGGCTTGCAAACGCGCGATGTTTGAGCGAATGCGCGGCTCGGAAAAAACGAATAGCGGAGTATCGTACTTATACGAAAGCGCCGTCGCATCCACTCCGCTAATGAAGAGATGGTTGTTGTCGCGGGCCTCGAGGAACCCAGGGATCGTCCACGCCGGCGATGCAGCTACAAGCTGTGATGTCATCCCAAATGACCCTCGTGTGTTTGAAATCCTCTGTGCAATCTCTGCGTACCTCTGTGTCTCTGTGGTTAAAAACTTATCACACGGAACACTCATCACAGAGGAACAAGAGGGAATCAACAGGAGCTCTACAACTGCGCAATCATCTCCGCCGGATTCCAGTAGGCCCGGACGGTTTGAATCTTGCCGTCTTCGTTCATTTCAAAGACATCGACGCCTTCGAACTTCACTTCCTTTCCGCTCGCGCTGATGCCGTGGCCGGTCCACTTCACGGCCGCGCCGTTGCCGGCGACAAAGACGCAGTCTTCGGTCAGGCCGACGCTTTTGAAATTCTTGCAGATCGATTGGAGGAATTCGCGTATTGCATCGCGGCCGGTAACGGGCGGCGAGCCGACCGGATCGAAGGTCGTTCCATCCTCGGCGAACGTATTAGCGAAGGCCTCGGCATCCATCGCGCGAATGGCCAGGAAATATGCGCGCACGGCGCTGGAGATTTTGTCAGGCGACATTTGTGTGCTCATTTTGCTCCTCGGTGTCGTTTTGAATTAAGCCGACTTCGTCTTTGCGCGTTCTTTCTCAACCAGAACGCGACGCAGGATTTTGCCGGAAGCCGATTTCGGAATCTGCTCGATGAACTCGACCATGCGAATTTTTTTATACGGCGCGACGCGCTCTTCCACAAACTCCATTATCGCCTCCGCCGATGTCTCGCCTTTTGTGACCACAAAAGCCTTCGGCACTTCCCCGGCTTCATCATCCGCGCAAGGAATTACTGCGGCGTCCGCGACCGCCGGATGCGTCAGCAGAATTGCTTCCAGTTCCGCCGGCGCAACCTGGAAGCCTTTGTACTTGATCAATTCCTTGACGCGATCGACGATGTAGAAATGTCCGTCTTCGTCCGCATAACCAATGTCGCCGGTGTGCAGCCAGTTGTCCGCGTCGATCGTGTGCGCGGTCGCTTCGACATTATTGAGATAGCCTTTCATGATTTGCGGCCCGCGCACCCAAACCTCGCCTTCCTGATTTGGGCCGAGCTCACCGCCTGTCGCCGGATCGATCAACTTGCACTCGGTGTTTGGCGCCGGCGGGCCGACGGATCCAAGTTTCATCTCTGCGGGATCGGCGGGGCTGCTGTGCGTAACGGGACTGGTTTCCGTCATGCCGTAACCCTGGCGAATACTGCACCCGATGCGTTGCATGCACTCGCGCGAAAGCTCTTCGCCCAGCGGCGCCGCGCCGGAAAAGATCATCTTTAGGCTCGACAGATCGTTTTTCTCAACCAGCGGATTCCTCGCCAGTTGCAAAACGATCGGCGGCACGACATGCGACAGCGTGACGCGATATTTCTCAATCAAACCAAGAAACTGTTCGAGGTCAAAGCGCGGCATCGTGACGATGGTTGCGCCCAGGTGCAAACCCATGTTCAGCACGACGACCAGGCCGTAAATATGAAAGAGCGGCAAGACGCACAGCAGAGTATCGTCGCGATGAAAGTAATCCAGACCGTCCATCTGGCACATGTTCGCGATGAGGTTGTAGTGCGTCAGCATCACGCCTTTCGGCAAACCTGTTGTGCCGCTGGAATATGGCAAAGCAACCAGGTCTTCGCGCGGATTGATCTCAACGCGCGGAACGTCTCCGTCACTTTCCAGTAGCGAATCGAATGGCGTGGCGCCGTCGGCTTCGCCAAAGACGAACAGTTCTTTAATCTTTGACTGCCGCGCGGCGTCGCGGGCCTTTTCGACAAAAGTCGGGGCGGTGACCAGAAACTTCGCTCCGGCATCGCGCAACTGATGTGCGGCTTCGTCGGCGGTGTAGAGCGGATTCAGCGTGGTGTTGATGCCGCCGAGCATTGCCACGGCGTGAAAAGCGATCGCGTACTCAGGACAGTTCGTGCTGAAGATGCCGAAGACGTCGCCTTTGCGGAATCCTTTCTTCGCCAGACTCGCGGCTGTGCGTCGCACCGAGTCCGCAAGTTGCGCGTACGTCCACGTGCGGCCGGTTAGGCCTTCGATCAGCGCCGGCTTGTCCTTGATTCCGCTCGCTGATTGAAAAACGAAATCAGTCAGCGAGACTTCCGGAATAGCAACGTCGGGGTATGGGCCGCGAAAGATCATTCCTGGTACAGAACCGCTAGCGGTAGCGAGCGGGTGCTGCTTTAGATCGTCTGAATCGCGCGCCAGTGTACACGATTCTGCTGACCAAACGACACCGAAGTTGTATAGTGACGCCACTTCGATCATGGCAGAAGCACCAGCAAAACCGCCCAACGTTATCTGTTTCGCCACGTTTTTCAAAGGCGGCGAGTTCATGCGCGAATGCAAAGCACTCGGCTGCAACGTCATTCTGATTACGAAAGAGAAGATGCTGCAAGAAGACTGGCCGCGCGATGTGCTCGCCGATCTGTTCGCGTTGCCTAACGATGCGCCGGTGGAATTGTTTATCGACCTGGTCAGCCATATTGCCCAAACCACAAAACCAGATCGCATCGTCGCGCTGGAAGAATTCGATGTGGTCATCGCGGCGCTGGCGCGCGAGCATCTGTGCCTGCCGGGAATGAGCAGCGTCACCGCCAAAACCTTTCGCGACAAACTGTCGATGAGCGTCAAGGCGCGCGACGCGGGCATCACAGTTCCCGATTTCGTGCCGGCGATCAATAACGAAGAAGTCAGCGAATATCTGGATCGAGTCCCGCCGCCGTGGGTTCTGAAGCCGCGTTCCGATGTTTCCGCGATTGGAATTAGAAAACTGGAGAGTGCCGAAGAAGTCTGGTCAACAATTGAAGAGTTGAACAAACGCGAGAGTCTGCGCGAACGCGCTTCGTATCATTTGCTGGGGCGTTTTGTGCCGGGCGAAGTTTTCCACGTCGATTCGCTCGTTGATAACGGCAGGGTGGTCTTTGCGGGCGTGAACAAGTATGGCCGGCCGCCGATGCAGGTCGCGCATGGCGGCGGCGCGTACATCTCGCAAACGATCGCGCATGGCTCTGAAGAGCAGCGCCGGCTGCTGGGAATCAATCGCCGTCTGGTGAAGGCGATGAGGCTTCAGACCGGCGCGACGCATGCAGAGTTCATCAAGAGAGAAACTGACGGTGAGTTTTACTTTCTGGAAATCGCGGCGCGCGTTGGCGGTGCATACATCGCCGATGTTTTGGAAGCTGCATCCGGGATCAATCTTTGGCGCGAATGGGCGCGCCTGGAAGTCGCCGGCGATCGCGTGCCGCGGGAAAGATTGCAGCCGCGAAAAGAATACGCGGGCATCATTCTTTCGCTGGCGAAACAGGAATACGCGGACACTTCTGCTTACGACGATCCGGAGATCGTTTATCGCGTGAAGAAGAAACATCACGTTGGTTTGATTGTGCGCTCAAAGAAAATGGAGCGCGTGACTGAGTTGCTTGGCGACTATGGCCGGCGTTTCGCGGAAGATTTCATCGCCGTGCTGCCGCCGCTGGAACGAGCGGAGTGAACAGTCGAATCGTTAATTGCTTAAGACGTAACCAGACAACCAGCCTGCGCAGCGAGCGGTAGAATGTTAGCCCCTGGCGAGGCGCAGCCGAGCCTGGGGAAGGCGCCACCTCACAAAATATTGAGCCTGCGAAGCAGGCGACAGAGGAATTTAGTCCGCGAAGTGAATGGCTGAATTGTGATTTGGTACGGAACCGCTCGCGGTAGCGAGCGGGTATATACCCGCGAAAGACTCAAGAGCGCGGTCTAACAGGATCTTATCCGGTCGCTACCGCTCCCGGTTCTGTAATTTCTGACGCCAGCTTCGCAGGCTCAGTTGATGTTGTGCGATAGTCACCCCAGGCTCGGCTGCGCCTCGCCAGGGGCTAACATTCTAACGCCTGCTGCGCAGGCTCGTTGAGAAGTTACGTTCAAGGTTTGCATGGTGAGGACGACATGGCGCGGAATCTGGTTTACTACGCTCAGTCGCTGAAAGAAGATCCGTTGACGATGAAATAACCTGCATGCGTAAACTACTTTCTAACACCGTCGTAATGCTCAGCGCCGCATCAATCGTGGCTACACTGGGACTAGCAATCAGCATTCGGATGCGCGACTTCTCTTGGTTGCAGCGCTGTGGCTCGGTAGTAACGTGCGTCGGTATTCTCCTACTCACCCGTCCAAGCATTACCGGCAACGATATTCTGGAACGAGTTGTCATGGATAAGAGCGGATTGACCGATCTTGATCCAGAGTATTATCGCCGTCAGAACGAGCCCCTTCCCGACTTGTTGATTGAAGATCGAGAGTCCCGGAGGGCGGTAGGCATCTTCGGCCCTGTGTTGACGGTCTTTGGTAGCCTAATCTGGGGGTTCGCGGAGCTGCTCAACAGCCCCTTGGGATTTCGCCGCTAACTTGTTTATGACGGTTTCAACCAACTGGTACGAAGACTTCTTTCACGGCGTCCCGCTCGACCTGTGGCGGAAGGCAATCTCGCCGGAACAAACAATTGCCGAAGCGGATTTTCTCGTCAAAGCACTTTGCTGTGACGCGGGATCTCACTTGCTTGATGTGCCGTGCGGGAATGGGAGGCTTTCGCTTGAACTGGCACGGCGTGGATATCGAGTAACAGGAGTGGATATCTCAGTGGAGTTCATCAACGAGGCTCAGTCGCAACGAAAACCACCCGCTACCGCAGGTGGTACTGACAAAGCGCGTGCGAGCGCGAACCCACCCGCTAACGCAGGTGGCACTGACCTGATCGCGCCAGTCGAGTTTATCCTCGGCGACATGCGGCGCATTGAAGGCGAAGCGATCTACGATGGTGCGTATTGCTTCGGAAACAGCTTTGGCTTTCTCGCGTATGCGGACATGGAGAAGTTTCTCAGCGGCGTCGCGCGGGCATTGAAACCAGGCGCGCGATTCATCATCGAAACCGGAATGGCGGCGGAATCGGCCATACCGAAGTTTGAAGAACTGGCGTCTCATCAGATCGAAGACATTCTGCTCACTATCAAAGAGAAGTATCTGGCGGAAGAGAGTTGCATCGATACCGAATATGTTTTTGAGCGCAACGGCGTCAGCGAGTCACGGCTGGCCAAGCATTGGATTTACACGGCCGCAGAGATACGGCGGATGCTCGAGCGCGCAGGGTTTGACGTGCGAGAGGTATTCGGTTCACTGAAATGCGAACCGTTTGTGTTAGGTTCGGGTGAGCTCTTTGTGGTGGCGCGAAGGGGAGTAAGCCTCGCCATAGAGCCTGCGCAGAAGGCGACATACTAATAGCCCACAGCGCAAGCTGTGGGTACCAGTCGACAAACCGAGATCAAGCTCGCGAAGCGAGCGACATAATTTTCCGCGTCGCGACGATCAAACGATCCTTCTGTCGCCCGCTTCGCGGGCTTTGTTCTTTTGGGAACCGTGTCTACCCACAGCTTGCGCTGTGGGCTACTGACATACCGCCATCTTCGATGGCTGGTTTCAGACTCTCTTCAATGGCCAGATATCAACGGCTATAGACTCCGCGTAGTACAACAACGGATTCTTCGGGGGCTGTGCGATTCCTAAAGATTCAATCATTGTGCATTGGCGCGCATTGAGCGTCGCTCGACAAAGCGGCCACGGCTGGTGAAAGATGCGCGAGCGATAGAGTTGGTTGCGATGAAATGAATACAGGCAATAGCGTTCGGTGAGGAAGAATTCAATCGAGTCTGGCGTCGATCGGTCCAATGCCTCGCCGACGTTCCACATCGCTTGAAACTCTGCCGGCGCGCCTCGCTTGTCGATTCGCTTCGAAGAATAGTTGATCGTCTTCCCTTCTTGCTCCAACGACATCTCGGCATTGAAGTAAGGCAAGTGATAGAACGTGCGCGCGCCCCAAACCGCGAGGCTGTTCACGGCGTCCAATGAAAAGAACCAGACACCCGGAACGCCGTTCAAGTGAACGTAAGTGCGCACGTTGAGTTCGTGAAAGGCGCTGGTGCCGGGCACCGGCGGCAGGAACGACGCGCGAATGCCCCACATCGTAAAGGGAACTACGCCAATCCACGCCTTACCGTCGAATGTATCAATTGAAAGTTGAGAAGGAATCAGTGGACGAAGAAGTTCGGCGTCAATCGCCCAATGCATGAACAGCAGCTTGCCCCAGTTCTGATGCAAGAGCGGAAAGCCGCCGGGGCGTGTGCGAATTGATAAGCGATCTGGTACGGAAGGTTCAGAACTCAACAGGTCAACCTCAGACTATCGCGAACAATATGACTCAATCCGCAAAGCACATCATCCGCCAAGCTGCGGGTCGCTGGCGCTGGCCGGCTGGACTGCGTTGACATGAATCGTGCCGTCAGTCGAGTCCAGGTAAAAGTGGTTCTTGCCGGTGCTATCGGTTTGAGGGTCGGCATTCAACGTATATGACGTTGGGTGGGTGGCGGACTTTGGGAGCACTTTCAGGGTGAAGATGTAGCCGTCAACGATCGGCGGATTGCCTGAGAGCTTCGTGCTCAGCAGTTTTTCCTGGACCATCTCTTCAAATGTTCCAAATGTGCGCTTGTGCGTGTTGTAATACTGAATCTCCACCGCGGCGATAGTCTTCAGGTCTTGCAGCGTCGCCACCTCGTTGCCCGTGCGCACCGCTGCTTTCCAGCCATAAGAAGCCGCACCAATCAAGATACCGATCACCGCGACGATGAGAAGCACGACCACGGCAGCGACGATCAGTAATGCTTTAAGCCAACCTGGCATGACGTACCTCCGATCCCGCGAACGAAGCTGCGGATTAACGCGGATTGACACAGATCAGAACCAACTAAGAAAAAAGAGTTTTTCATTTCCGTGTAATCCGCTTAAATCCGCGGCTAAAGCTCGCTCAGTAGCTGTTGGTGTTGCTGTTCTCATCCGACCTGCGCGTTCGTCGTTCACAGAACTCCTGCACGGGCTGGAAGAGTTGCTGGCAATAGCTGTCGGACGAGAGATCGATGCGACGGCACTGCTCTACGCGCCATTGCGCGCTCTTCACAAACTCGGTTGCCTTCGGCACGTCGGAGCAAAAGTTCGGAGTGGGACGGCTGCTGTCCAGACACGACCGCATAAAGAGGCTGTTTGAGATCGCGCTGGTGAAACCGGGTTCCTTCTTATAACGCGACATCGATTCATCAACGCAACCCTGGTTGTCGCTGTTGCGGCCAAAGTCTCGGCCTTCGGTGACGACGGCCTTGCCTCTCGCAATCAGCGCGTCCTTGTTCTTTGTCCACCAGTAAACGCCAGCGCCGATACATCCAAGGACGAGCAGCACGATCACGACAGCGACGATCAGTAATGCTTTAAGCCAACCTGGCATGACGTTCCTCCGATCTCAACTGAGCCACAGATTCACACGGATTGACGCGGATAGGAAAAACCAGAACGAGTCGGCCAGTCAATTTGTCTTATCCGTGCAAATCTGCGTTAATCCGTGGCTGATTTTTCTTTACTTCAAATGCTTATCGAGCCAACCCAGAACCGTGTTGTACCAGAATGCCGAGTTCGCTGGCTTCCCTACCCAGTGACCTTCATCAGGAAAGTCCACCAGCTTTGATTCCACGCCCATGCGCTGCACGGCGGTGAACAACTGCATCCCCTCACCTTCGGGCACGCGATAGTCGAGCGTGTTTGTGATGATCAGAATCGGCGTGTTGAAATTCTGCACGAACTTGTGCGGCGACCATCGATCGTACATCTCGGGATTGCTCCACGGTGTTCCTTTGAATTCCCAATCGGTGAACCAGAGTTCTTCGGTGACGCCGGTCATGCTCGTCAGGTTATAAACCCCGTCGTGCGAAACGAGCACTTTGAACCGGAAACGCGGATCGTTATTGTGGCCTTCGATCCAATCGATCATGTAGCCACCGTAACTCGCGCCCGCCGCGCCGATGTGTTCTTTGTCGACGTAAGGAAGCGCCGCCGTCTGCGCCACGCCGTTCTTGATGTCGATGAAAACCTTGCCGCCCCAGTCGCCGGAAATTTCGGCGACGAATTGCTGGCCATATCCGGTCGACCCGCGCGGGTTCGGCATAAAGACAACGTAACCCGCGTTCGCGAAGATTTGCGGGTTCCAGCGATAGCCCCAGTTGTCATTCCAAGCGCCTTGCGGTCCGCCATGAATCAAAACGACGAGCGGGTACTTTCTTCTCGCGTTGAAGTTTGCCGGCTTGACGATCCAGCCCGCGACTTTTGCTCCCGCCGCGCCGGTCCACGTCACTTCTTCCGCAGACTTGAGATTGAACGGCGCCAGCGCCGCTTCGTTGGTCGTGGTCAAAGCGTTGACGCCGCTGCCATCGGCATTCGCGCGATAAATCTCGCCCGGCCGCGTCATGCTGCTGCGCGCGAACACCAGCGTCTTGCCGTCAGCAGTCACGTTGATATCGCCATTGAAGCCTTCGGCGACGACTTTCTTCACTGGCCCGCCGTTGACTGAAACCGAATAGATTGGTTCTTTGCCGCGTTCTTCCGCCGCGAGATAAATCCACTTGCTGTCGGGGCTGAACGTGAACTCGTCCACCCAGGAATCAAGCCTCTCGCTCAGGGATTGCGCCCGGCCAGTCTTGCGATCGTAGAGCATCAAGCGAAAACGATCGCTCTCGTAACCGGCCGTAGCTTGCGAGCGGTACGCGATGAATCGA
>DASZZL010000172.1:0-7998 GCA_035545035.1 Pyrinomonadaceae bacterium | reverse complement strand
TTCCGGCCAGCAACAACGCGGTGTCAATTGAAGAGACTTCACTCTTCCATCTTCTTTCGCCTGTCTTTGCATCCAACCAGTGATAGAACCAGCCATGTTCCTGAAAGGCCCGGGTGCTGAAATATCGAAGTGTGTTGCGCGCGCGCTCGCGCGCCTGAGTGCGATCGACCCAGCCGTGCTCCGCAGCAATGCAAAGCGCCGTCAAGCCAAAACCGGTAGCGGCAATGCTGGCTACGTTACGATGGTCCTCGTCGAGGGATGAATTGTCTGTGCGGGCGCGATCTGGCACCAGGCCAGTTTGTGGGTCAGCCTGTTCCCAGAAGTATTGAAATGATCGTCGTTGGAGATCTTCGAGGAAGGCTTCGTCTTGGGGAGAAAAATGGCCAGATAGCTCCGGGGGCCTGTCGAGCGTGATTTGGTGAGTTGTGACTGGGAGTGCCGCGCCAGCTGTTAATAAACAACTGAGCAGCAAACGCAGGAGCGTTAACCGAAGACTGCGGAATCGAAGTCTTTCGACAGCCTGCGAAGCAGGTGAAAGAGTATAGCCCAGGGCAAGCGAAGCGCCGCCCTGGGTAACATCAGTAAGAAAATTCAGAGCCCGCTTTAGCGGGCGACAGAACATTTGATTCATTCACATCTGCCGCCCGCTAAAGCGGGCTTATTTAACGAGTCATAGCCTGTAAGTTCATCTTGAACTTAGTGCAGAAGATGCCTCTTCACCCCGCAACCTCGAAACTCGCCTCAATCACATCCTCCGAACTTGGCCCCACCATCACCTTGAATTCGCCCGGCTCGACTACAAACTTCATATCACGGTTGTAGAAACCGAGCTGCGCAGGCGCAAGCACAAAGTCAACGCGTCTCTTCTCGCCGACCTGAAGCGTAACGCGCCGAAAGCCTTTCAGTTCTTTTACGGGCCGGGTCATGCTTGCAGCCACGCCACGAATGTATAGTTGAACCACCTCATCGCCCGTGCGTTTGCCTACGTTCTCGACATCAACGCTGACTGTTAGTTTACCGTTCGCCCGAATACTTTGAGCGCTTAGTTGCAGGTTCGTAATCTTAAACTGCGTATAGCTTAACCCATAACCGAACGGAAAGAGTGGCGTCCAGGGAACGTCAAGGTATTTCGAGGTGTATCTATTGTTGGCCTCGGGAGGCCGGCCAGTGTTCATGTGATTGTAGTAGATGGGCACCTGGCCAACGGTGCGGGGAAACGTCACGGGCAATTTGCCGCCCGGGTTCACATCGCCAAACACAATGTCGGCAATGGCATTGCCGGCCTGACTGCCGCCCATCCAGGATTCGAGAATCGCCGGAACTCTCTCGACGATCCATTCGATGGTCGGAGGACGCCCATTTACCAATACGACAATGGTTGGCTTGCCTGTCCCATAAATTGCCTTCACCAGATCCAATTGGCGACCGGGCAGATCCAGTGAGCTACGCGACGCAGCTTCACCGACCATGTCAGCGGATTCCCCGACAAACACGAGTGCCACCTCGGATTCCCGGGCCAGCGCCACAGCCTCAGGAAAACCGGTGGTCAAACTGTCTCTTACATCACAACCTTTGGCATAGCCAACCTTTGTCTGCGGTGAAACCTTTGCTCGAATACCCGCTAGCGGAGTCACCGTATTTTCTTCGCGACCGTCGCCGGCCCACCACCCCAGCGGCGCGCGCCGGTCATCCGCCAGTGGCCCAATGACAGCAATCGATCTAATGTTCTTATCAAGCGGCAGGGTTTGGCCTTCGTTCTTTAAAAGAACCATCGAACGGTCCGCAATGTCGCGAGCGGCGCTGACACTTTCGGCCTTGAGCAGGGAATTAGCCTCGCGCGCTTCGTCAGTGTATGGACGATCAAACAATCCCAGTCGAAACTTGATGCGCAGAATTCGCCGCACGGCTTCATCGATTGTGGCTTGCGATACTTGTCCCTCTTTCAGCAGTTCCGGACCGTGCTGATTAAAAAGGCGGCTGACCATCTCCATATCGACGCCAGCGTTCAGTGCGGCGCGGGCCGCGTCTTTATCGTTTGCGGCCAATCCGTGATTGATTAATTCTTTGACTGAGGTGTAGTCACTAACCACGAAGCCGTCAAACTTCCATTCGTCCCGGAGCACTTTGGTAAGCGTGAACGGATTTGCGGAAGCGGGCACTCCATTGATGTCGTTGAAGGCGCTCATGAGCGTACCAACGCCAGCATCGACCGCGGCTTTGAAAGGCGGAAAGTAAATCTCGCGCAACGTCTGCTCCGACATGTCGGTGGTGTTGTAATCACGTCCACCTTCGGCTGCGCCGTAGGCGACCCAGTGTTTCGCGCAGGCTAGTAATTTACCGGGCCTGCTGTAATCAGTTCCCTGGAAGCCTAAGACACGCGCGCGCGCGAACGCAGCACCCAGATACGGATCCTCGCCTGCGCCTTCTGTAATGCGTCCCCAGCGAGGGTCCCGTGCGATATCGAGCATCGGCGCAAAGGTCCAACGCACTCCGGCATCGCGCGCTTCCTGGGCGGCGATACTGGCAGAGCGCTCGGCCAGACTTGGATCCCAACTGCTCGCCTCAGCCAGCGGGATGGGAAAAATGGTGCGGTAACCGTGGATCACATCGAAGCCTAACAAGACCGGAATCTTCAGGCGGGATTCTTCCATTGCTACATGCTGAAGCTGATTAGTTCGCTGCGCTCCTCGAACGTTGAGCGTGGATCCCAGGAGACCCTTCCGAATCAGATCCAAATGCTCTGGACGAAAATTTCCATTGCCTTCTCCGTCGAGTTGTTGGAGCTGACCGAGTTTTTCTGCGAGCGTCATCCTGGCCAGCAAAGCATTGATTCTGCTTTCGGTATCCGCGGCGCGGTCGCTGCGCGCATGCGAAGAACCGTGGCGGCGCTGTTGTTGTGCAGGTAAGGTTAGAGGCGCGCAAGCAATGATTACAGCGATCAGCAGCGCGGCGACGCGGATTAGAGGGCACGGTCGGGACATAAACATGACCTAATTGTTCTCGTGAAAGAAACGCCGCTCTGCACCGAGATCAGATCCTGCTCAGATCAACAAGGCGCGAGCGAATGAGACTACAACAAGAATTGCTCATTCCCTCGCGCCATAATTGAGCACGGGCTAGAAACTGAATCGCGCCTGGAACTCGATCACACGCCCGGCGAGGCCAAATAGGGAGCGACCGAAGTCGCCTCTATTCGTGAAGTCAGTGTTGCTCTGGCCACCCGTCTGGAACGGTGGCAGGTTGAGAAGGTTGAAGGCGTTGAAGAAATTGGCGCGGACTTCAAGGTTTGCTCCCTCCCCGAGGAAGCCAGGCAGCCGCGTCTGTTTGACGACGCTCAAATCGAGCGAACGATACTTCGGACCGCGGAAGGAGTTGCGGCCGACACCAGCCGGACCGCGAACAATCGTAGTCACGCACCGGACGGGGAAGTTGTTGCAGTCTTCGATGACCCCAAATGCTGTTCGGCCCCCGTTCGGGAAAAGGCCATTGATGAAATCCTGATTCGATGGATGAGCGATTATGCCGCCGAAGTATTGCGTCGGAAAGTCATTCCCCTTGCCGTCGCCGTTGGCGTCGTTGGCAAAGTCACCGGCACGGTCGAAGAAACAACAGCCCTGTTGCGGCGTCCAGGGGAATCCGGAGTGAAGATCAAAGATACCGTTGATTTGGAAACCGCCGAGGGCTTTGCCGATAAAGTCCTTGCGCTCGCGAAACAGAGGTATATCCCACAGCGCGGATATAATCAGGTTGTGGCGCACATCGAAATCGGAGGGGCCGCGATTGATCTTCTGGTTACTGGGATCGGTTTGCTGCGCCCCGCGTCCAAACGAATTTGTGTCAATGCTCTTGCTCCACCGGTAAGTGCCGTCGATTTGAAATCCTCGGGTATACCGTCGTATTACGCTCAAGACCATGGAGTTGTAGCTTGAATTAACATCAGGCAGTGGGAAGAAGATGCGGTCGAAGTTAGGATTGCCCACGAGTCGAGGTGTAACACGGTTGCCGTTAGCATCCGCTTCCTGCACTTCATCTTTACGGTTCTCGCAGCCGACGCAATTGAAGGTGTCGCCGGGAGTGAAGCGATTCAGATCAATCGTCCGAATAAGCTTGCGGCCCATGCTCCCTACATAGCTCAGAGACGCTACAAGCTTGCTGGTAACCTGGTATTGCAGTTCGAGCGAGTAGTTGTACACGTAGGAGTTAGGCAAATGTTTCGGTGAGCCGTTGATCTCAACTGGAATATCGCGGCGAATGAATCCGCCAGGCAAAGTTTGCGGGCTTGCGGCGAGCAAACCGCCCGTGACGGGATCAATCCCAAAGCGCAATCCGGGGTTCGCCGGAAATGCCAAAGTGCCAGGCGGCGCGAATCCATAAACGATGCCACCCGTACCATCGGGATCAGTTGCGGTGCCGCAGCAGAAACCAGCGGCGGCAGCTGAGAAAGGTGGATTGAAGCGCGAGTTGTTCACTAGATTTTCGAAAATGCGGTCGTAGCCAATCCCGAAGCCGCCGCGGATTACTGTCCGCCCGCCTGCGAAGTGCTCGCCAAACCCCTTGAAGTTCGGCTGCCACGCAAAACCAACGCGGGGCGCGAAGTTGTTTCGGTCAGGATCGTAGAGCCGTTTGACAGGCACCACTCGGCCGTCCACGATGCCGTTTGGGCCGAAGATGTAGTTAGTGAGGCGGTTATTCTTCTCGGTCAACGGCGATTGATATTCATAGCGCAGACCCAGATTGAAGGTCAAGTTTGGTCGCACCTTCCAATCGTCTTGAATAAACGCGCCGTAGGAATTGCTGCGAAAATAGAACTGACTGTTGGGCGGAGCGCCAGTACGCGGATCAACGTCCGAGCTGAATTCAAAAAACGGCGCATCATTGGCGAAGGACAAAATATTATCGAAGTTAAAGCGCGGACGTGCATTCACTGTTCGATTGCTGTTGTCTTGTTCACGACGCGCTTCGCCGCCGATTTTGAAAGCTTGATTGCCTCGCACGTAGGTTACCGTGTCGCGAATTTCGTATGTGTTCTGTGTAAGTTTTTTCGGGAGTGCCGGATCAACGCCAAAGTTTTGGCCGGCGCCCAGTCCAAAATTAAAGCCCTCGCCGACAAACGTGAAGCCATTTATTTCCAAACGCGGTACAAACAAGTTTCCGCGGGCAAGCAGCGCGCTAAATTCGTCGTCATTGAATCGCGTAAAGTTGAATCGCGCTTCGTTCAGAAGCTTCGCATTAATCGTCCGGATCCATGTGAACGTCGCGGCAGAATTGACCGGCTTAAATGTTGTATCTTCGAAAGGGCGACCGGTAGGCGAGCCGGCAAAGTTTTCGAGCTTGGTAAAATACGTGCTGACGGCGAATTGATCGTTCTTGCGATTGTAGTCAACTCGCGCGTTGTACTGATTGCCCGTTGTGCGAACGGGAACGGCGACGCTGGCGAACGTCACGTCAGGAATTCCGTCAAGCGTCTGCGTGAAGATTTTCTGCCCGATCGGACGATTGATTGACCCGATGTCGAAACTCAGTCCCGCTTGGCCTGTGATTGCCGTTCCATTCGGCCTATTCGATGGAGTGAGTCCGGAACCGACGACCCGCGGAACGATTCCCGGAAGACTGAAAAGCTGGGCCGCAAGGCTGCCCGGTCTCGTTCGAATAACGTAGTCGCGAAACTCTGGCGTCTCAAGAAACACATTGTTTGTTGTTATGTTGTTGCGGCGCAGTCCTTCATACGAAACGAAGAAGAACAACTTGTTTTTGCCGCTGAAATAAGCAGGACCGCCCTCGCCAAATCGTGGCAGATAGATTGGTCCGCCTAGACTGCCTGCGAATTTGCGCTCGTACTGATTGACAATCTCCGGGCAGCGACTAGCGAAAACTTTCGTGCCGCGCAGGCAAGTCAAAAGCGTTGCAGGGATGTTTGTTGGCCCAAAAAATTTGTTAAAGGAATTCAGTTTCGGCGAGCCGTAATTCAAAACCGCGCTGCCGTGAAATTGATTGGTTCCGTTCTGCGAAACTACCTTCACCTGCGCGCCGGTGTTACGCCCATCCTCTGCTGAGTAGCTGCTGGTAACGATAGAGATTTCCTTGACTGATTCCTGATTCGGCGTCACCACGGCAGCGCCGCCAAGTCCGAGACTGTTCACGCTTACGCCATCAATCATGTAGTTGTTGCTGGAAACGCGCTGACCATTCGCGCTAACTTGTGGTTGGTTCTCGGTCTGAAAAACTCCTGTGTTTGAAGCGCCGCCGAGCTCTTCAGTTCCCGGTAGAAACTGCGCTCTGTTCGCTGAGCCGCCGCGGCGTGCTGTGTCCCCGAGCACTCCCGGAGCAAGCCGAAGAAGTTCGTAAGGATTGCGACCTACCTGGGGCTGGCGCAGTATCTCTTGCGTCGTAATGGTGCCCTTCAAACTGCCGTTTTCGGTTTCCAGCGCGGCGGTAGAGGTCTCTGTAACTGTGACAATCTCAGATACTTCGCCGGGGGTGAGCAGGAGGTCGATGCCCTGCACGTCCTCGGCACTGACGACGACATTCTCCAACACCTGTTTCTTAAAGCCTGACTTTTCAGCGGTAAGCCCGTAGTTGCCAGGCGCGAGTTGGTTGAAGCGGTAGAAGCCTTCGTCGCTAGAGGTAACCGTCTTCGTTTTACTCGTCTCTTTATTAGTCAAAGTGATAGTCGCGTCCGGAACTCTTCCACCGGCCGTGTCCGTAACGGTTCCCTGAATGCCGGCCTTAAACTGAGCTTGGACTGTCACCGCAAACAAAAGAAAAAGCCCGCACATCATGATGCGGACCAAACTAAACATGGTTCGATTCATTGAAAGACCCTCCTGAGGCCACCTGAATTTCACAGTTCTTCGCGTTAACCACCCGAAACCGTAGTGTCGGCGGATTACATTTGGATGAGTTCACCCCAAGTTCACCCCAAAGAGCCTGGCTCTTACTTTCTGAAGGGAGCAGCTGAAATAAACTCCCGCGTACTACATTGGGGGGAAGGGGTGTCTATCTACGCTGGCACACATATGATCGTGGTCAATATACGCTAAAAAGCGAAAAGATCAATATATTTCCGTGGCAGACTCTGGTAAGCTGAGCGCCTTGATCGATAATTAACTTTTCCGCCGTTTCGAGTTATCACGCCTATTTGCCTCACAAGCCCGGTGAGGTGCCCATCGAAGTTGACTGGCGTGGATTCTGGAGGGAAGACGAATTGAGTGCAGCTGTAGGGGCGGCGGACAAGTCCGCCGTCTAAACGGGGATCCCTAACTGTGCGTTTGTCTAGATCGAGCGGCATCCTGCTGCACCCAACGTCGCTGCCCGGTCGTTTCGGGAGCGGTGATTTCGGGGCCGAAGCGCGCGCCTTTGTCGATTTCCTTGTCGCCAGCGGACAGAGCTTGTGGCAAGTCCTGCCGCTTGGGCCGACCGGCTATGGCGATTCGCCGTATCAATTGCTGTCCGCCTTCGCTGGCAACACCCTCTTGATCGATCCGCGTCATTTGATCGCTGAAGGCTTGCTGACTTTGGAAGAGATCGCGGCGCCAAGCTTTTCCGCAGAGTGCGTTGAGTTTGAGCAAGTGCAGCAGTTCAAAGATCGCCTGCTGCGCAGAGCATTCGAGAATTTCAAACGCGGAGCGGCGAAACATCTTGCGGCTAACTTTGAGGAGTTCTGTGATCGAAATGAGTTCTGGCTCGAAGACGACGCGCTGTTTCACGCGTTGAAGGATGCGCGTGGCGGCATCCAGTGGACGCAGTGGGAGCAAGGACTGGCGAATCGAGAACCCTTGGCGTTGGAAAAAGCGCGCAACGAATTGCGCGATCAGATCGAGAGACATAAGTTCTATCAGTTTCTCTTCTTCAAACAATGGCAGGAGCTAAGCGATTACTGCCACACGCGCGGCGTCAAAATTATTGGCGACATTCCGATCTTCGTCGCGCACGATTCGGTTGACGTCTGGGCTAATCGCGAGTACTTCAAACTTGACCATCAAGGCGAGCGCACAGTCG
>DASZZL010000171.1:0-19482 GCA_035545035.1 Pyrinomonadaceae bacterium | reverse complement strand
CATCAACGAACGCGCCGCGGCCGATAAGATCGAAACCGCCATGCTGAAAGTTTTCGAAGAAGGCCAGATCCGCACCCGCGACATCGGCGGCGCAGCGACAACCGATGAGTTTGCGGACGCGATTATTTCAATTTTGTCTTGACGTTGCCCGATGGACGATCCCGGCGCGTCGAGTCTCTAAAAGCGAAAACCAACGCCGGCCATGAATTGGACGCTGCCACGAGTTTGCGAAGGAGTCGTTGCTCTAATCAGCACGCCCTTGCCGGTAGTTGGGTCAAAGGTCAAGAAATTATTTGTGTAGGGCCCATAGTGAATAAGTGTGTCGCCGAAATCGATGCGCGTGACAATGCGCCTGGTCGGATAGAACTCGAGGACGCCGCCGACGTCCATGGCGAAGGTTGTCAGACGCTTGGTCACGAAGTTGAAGGGAAACGCACCGACGCCGGTTGGAGGGTTGACCGTAATTGGCACGACGTCGAATTTTCCGTCACCGAAGCTTATGACCCCGGGCCGGGCTTTTGCGAATATGCCCCACTTCTTAAACCGCTTCCCAACCTTCACCCCAAATAACCCTTCGGTAATGCGGCCATCATTCCCTCTGGCGCAGAACACGCACTTGCGAGGAAAGAAGTACCCCGCTGCTTCAAGTGCAACGTGCTCATTGAGATTGTAGGTGAATCTTCCACCTAACCCGAGCTCGGTATGTCCCGGCCCGAACGTGATGGAAGCAAAATCCGCGGCCACTTCGTACTTCGGCACGTCTGCGGATTGCGCGCGAGTGTTAAGTGGGCCAAATAATAAACAGATACCTATAGCAGTGATCGTGAAAAACAGTTTTCTTTTCATCTTCGTCTCCCTGGTTAGTGAACTTCCGTTCGTGATTCCCCTTGATTAGAGGTGCCGAAACCCATCTGTCGCGGCACACACTTCTACCGTTCCCCGGCCCTCAGCGTTCGGGCGCCGGAGAGAAACTTTGGTCGAGTACTATTCGGAAACTTTTAGCTTTGGCCCGCGCATCTTGCGCGTGAATCACGCGCGGGTCGAGCACCCCAGCGGGGCTGCCCCGCCGGGGACCCCGCACGCCCGTGCCACTGCACCTTCAGACTCATGGATTCTTGGGCCACAAATTCTCAATACGATCAGCGCCGCCGACCATCACCCGAGGGCGTTCTGTAGTAGCTTGCGCACGCACCGCATCTCGCTTGTTACTCAGCGCGCTCTGCCGTTGATTTCGGAGCCTCGCGGCGTTTTCGTTGGCGGCAGCAACAGCAGCATCCAGCTTTTCGAAAACGTCCTTCTTTTTGGCCGGAGGCGGCTCAGACCCAAACATGGAAGTGTAATTTGGATCGTGCAACACCCACAGATTCCAAATCCCGCCGCCTGGCAGGATTGGCGCACTGGAGAGCCATTCATAGTGGCTGCCTTTCACCGTGAATTCGATCCGGTTGTCATCGATGATGCCAACCTTCTGAAATTCATAACCTTCGCGAGGCACGAGCGAAAATATGAAGCGGCCACGGTCCGGGACGTAAAACCAGAGCAGTGTGCCGGCACAGCCCTTCGTCGATTTGCCCACCGAAACGACATTGCCGTTGACGAGCAAGCGATAGTCTTTCACCGCCAATTCGACCGCATCGAGGGAGAAATCGCGCGGCAATGTTCTCGGGTTGTTGTCCCATATATTCGAGCGATCGAACGCCACCCTGACCACGTCGACGATCTTTATGCCCGTGTTTTGGTTGACCAGCAGATCGAGGGAAAACGCGTCGCCGTCCTCCAAAGTCTGCGGCTCAGTCGATTTCGGAAATGTCGAGATGGGTTCTGACTGCGGCGGCTCTCCTTCACTCGCGTTTCCCGCTCTCAGCTTACTTTCGTACTGCGGATCGAGCGGTCTGACCACAACCTTGAATTGCTTTGCGGTAGGATTGGGCGCGACCCAGAGGTCATATCCAAAGATGAACCTTCCGCCCGTGTCCTTCAGCACTCGATGGATTATTCGATTGGCATCCGCGAGCGCCTGCGAGTTAAGAACCGCCGGGACCTGTTGCAATTCTGGCGCTACTCTCTTCGTGTCGGTCCAGGCGGTTTCGCTCTTGAAGGCCACGAACCCACCATCAGCCAAAGGCACGACCAATTGGCGCTTCGCAGGCTCCTGCGCAGTCGCCACGAAGGACAAGGCCGGAAGGCAGAACGCCAGAGTCAGCAATTTAATCAGAACCTTACTTCTCATCCCGGTAGCTTCCTTTGATGATCGTGAGCTTGGGATCACTTGTGGGTTTGAACCCTACCAGACTGATTGGAGTGTTCACCACCGTCTCATTTTGCCGGTCCGTCGCCCTCGACGTGTTTCGTACTGTTTTCTCTGGGACAGCCAGGTCGCGAGCGGTGCGCCGGTTTCTGTCTCGGTACACAAATCGAGTGACAGTCCGTTCCTGGATCACCGGCACCTCAACAGTTCTCG
Organism: Pyrinomonadaceae bacterium; assembly: GCA_035545035.1. Classification (GTDB taxonomy): domain Bacteria; phylum Acidobacteriota; class Blastocatellia; order Pyrinomonadales; family Pyrinomonadaceae; genus UBA11740. The sequence goes on along the minus strand of DASZZL010000171.1, from coordinate 17,021 downwards.
TGACAACGGATGACGAGAGCGGATGCACGATCGTTTGGGGGCGCGAATGCGTTGCGAAAACGATCGACAGGCCGAATAAAACGATCAGGATGGCGGCAACCGGAACCGGTACTCGTACGGAAGCCGCGAAAAGATTTCGCAGCCGGACCAGTGCGCCGGCTTCGGAGTGTGGCCGCGAAACAAGCGAGTAAGAATTGCGCGCCGAATCGCGCTCCAGCGATTGCTGGAGTCGCGCGTGGTAGCCGGACCAAAAACCTTCCGCCGGCAGAGCAGACCCCATGGCCTGATCCGCGACGCGGAGTACGCGGCGAAAAGAAACGAACTCTGCACGACAGGCGGGGCAGCGTTCGAGTTCGGCCAGCAACGTCTCATTTTGATCAGACGGTGTCTTGTCCAGGGCCAGTTCGAGCAGTTGTTTTCTTGTTGCTTTGCAGTTGTGCATTTCCCCTAAACTCCTATCTCTATTTTCGCCTGCAGCCCACGGAACGTAGCTGGTGATTGGACTTCGATATCCAGGTGTTCGCGCAGCTTGCCGACCGCGCGGGAAACAGACTTCTTTGCGGTGCCCGTCGAACAGCCCACCGCCTTGGCTATCTCTTCGTAGGTCATTCCTTCGTGATGCTTGAGCAGAAAAATCAATCTCTGTGGCGGAGTTGATTCCGACATTGCCTGCATTACTCTTTCAGCCAGAATTCTGTTGTGCAGAATTGTCTCCGAATTTGCAGCGGACGACACACGTTCGTCACCCCCGATCGAGTCCACAGCCAATAACTGGACGTCGGTTTTCTGTCCACGCCAACTGTAACGCCTGGCCCGCTGATGATTAAGGAAGCAGTTGATCGTTATCTTTCGCAGCCAGGTGTAAAAGCTGGACTCACCGCGGAAAGTGCCGAGCGCCTGGTAAGCTTTCAGCCACACCTCCTGTGAGAGATCCTCGGCGTCCTGTGGGTTATGGCAATAATGGAAGGCGAGCAGATAAATGCGCCGCTCGTATCCTTTGGCGAGCAGACAGAAGGCTTCAGTGTCAGATGATTGTGCCCGTCTAATTAATTCGTCTTCGATGTCGCTCACCGGGCCCTCAAAGGGAGGGTTAATAGCCGTTCTTTGCTCTCATACTTTACGCTCTCACACTCCAATAGACACGCGTTGTGAGACTTTGGTTGGCGTGACTCGGGTGTTTGCAATCATTTTGTTCCCCCGAGTGGCCGACTCGGCCAAGATGGCCGACAAGTAGAGTTTTTGTGAGGTATGATCCAGGCCGAACTCGCGCGATGAAAAACGTAATCAGTCGGATGACTAAGCGCACGATCCTTGCAATTGGCGCTCTCGCGCTGGTGTTCGCGACTTCGTGCAGCCGTACGTCCACCCAGCCCAATCGTTCTTCTAATCGATCAGTCGATGCATCCGGAACTCAAACGCTCACCGGTCGGGTAGTTAGCATCGCTGACGGCGACACGATCACCGTGCTTGATTCTTCGGATACACAGCATCGCATCAGACTCGCGGGCATCGACGCCCCGGAGTTGCATCAGGCGTTTGGCGAGCAATCGAGACTGAGCCTGTCCGAAATGATCTTCGGCAAAGACGTAAGCGTAAGTTATCAAAAGATCGATCAGTACGGCCGGCTGGTGGGGAAGATTTTGCTCGACGGAAAGGACATCAACCTTGAACAAGTCAAAGCCGGCATGGCCTGGCACTATAAGGAATATCAGAGAGAGCAGACGCCGGAAGATCGCGACGCTTACGCCAAAGCTGAAGACGAGGCGCGCGCCGCGCGGCGTGGACTGTGGCAGGATCCGAATCCGGTTGAGCCGAGCGCGTTTCGAAAAGAAGAGAAGCGAGAGCGACAGAATGCAAGATGAATTCACCGCGGAGGACACTTCCCGGGGAGCCGCCTAAAACGGAAGCATTCAACGAGCCCGCGTGAGCGGGCGGCAGAGTAAAGCCCCAGGCGTAAGCCTGGGGTGTTCATGTCTCAATACGCGATTAGCCCCGTAGGGGCGACAGAGGCTCTTTCGGCGATCTCAATCTGTCGCCCTCTTCGAGGGCTCTCAGGTCATTTTCTTTGGCGAGTACCCCAGGCTTACGCCTGGGGCTACACTCTGCCGCCATCTGCGATGGCTCGTTGAATGTTTTCTTTCACGGAACGCCAGGGCACGCGGAATTGAAATTGACAAGCCAGACAATCAACTCAACTGCGCTCGCATCTTCCTAGGCAGCTTTGCCAGCACCAGTTCGTAGGCATTGCGCAGCAAACTCTTCAGTTCTTTCTCACTCAGCGCATTGAATTGTCGGAGCGCGACCCAATGATAACGCGCAACGTAAGGTGCCGGATCGATTCCGTCCTGTTCGACTAACTCGGCAAACTTCTCCGGAGTGCACTTGAACGACAAACAATATTTTGACGCGCTCTCCAGCACCGTCACGGCGAACATCTTACCGGCGATCTTGAAGACCAGATCATTCCCCCACTGAACATTCTCAGTAACGTGCGGAAACGAAAGGCAGTAGGCGCGAACCTCTTCGATGTCCATAATGATTTGCGGCTCTGCCGCTTGATGTGCGGAAAGGCTGTGCCTTTCCGGGCGATTTAGATCAAAGAACCATCGAGGCTGCGCCTCGATAGCGTGAGGCCTAGCCTCGCGCTGTAATCAATTACAACTACGACGGTAAGGCGGAGCCTTACCGCACATCAGGCGGCAAAGCCGCAACGTTCAGCGTCAGCCCATAGGTCGCGCTACATATTCTCCAGCACCAGCAACGCCGTCTGTCCGCCGCCGGACGTGACGTTCAACAGCGATGAAGACGACAAACGGATCAGCGCTCCTTCCGGTTCGTTATGAAATAAAAAAGGATTGAAGTCAACAAACATTTCTTCCATCTGAACTCGATCAGAGAACGTGGGCATCGAAACTTTCTTTATCACGGCGCGCTCCTGCACGACGTATGGACGCTCCAGCGCCAACGAAATCGCACGCCGCCATTCTTCCGGCGCCGTCTCCCAACCGAGAAAGACGCCGTGGCCGCCGTAATCGTCGTTAGGCTTCAGCACCAGACGCTCTCGTTCATGTTCGATCAGGCTGATGAGATCTTGTTCCGCGCCCCGGAAAGTTGTTCGTCCCCGCGCCACGCGGCGCGTCCAGGGAATATGGCGTTGAAAGATTTCGATCTCTTCGGGAGTGAACACGTGCGCGTATTGCGGGTCGCTCAAGATTGCAAAGCCTGCTTTCTTGTGCGCGATTTTTGTGCGGAATGAATTTACCAAACACAGGCGGCCGTCAGCGTACGCGCGCGCCAGCGGATGAGTCTCATCACAGCGTTCGAGAAACTCGTGAATGATGACTCGTTTGTAAAGAATGTCGATTCTGAAATCGCCGGCGGTTAGGTGATCACCATCGTAATGCAGCTCGCACGGGTCGGCGATGATGGCTTCGTATCCTTCGGCGGCAAAGTATTCCCGCAACACTCGAAACTCGCTTTCGGTCGCCACGCCTTTCCAATCGACGATCGCAATGTGGGGATGTTCCTCCGCTCCACCCCACTCGCGATATGCGGCCAGCAGCGCCAACAGCAAAAGCCGGTGCGGCTCAGGCCGCCAGTGCGTGTGACTCTGCAAGAATTCTTTCATATGGCTAAGCCCGAAAAGCACTTTTTCCAGTTGCATCTGATCGCCCACTCCCGCGGGCGTCTCAGCGTTGTATTCGAGAAACTGAAAGCCGGTTTCCGTGACGTAAGCATCCAGCCGGCTGGTGACGCAAAGACGCGAGTAGCCGGGATCGATGCGCGCCATTCTGGTTTCGGCTTCGGTGAGGCCGAAAACTTTCAGCAGCTCTTCATCAACCAAAGCTTGCCGTACCAGCTTCTCGAACGCGTGAGCGATGGCTCTCGCGGCCTGCGCGATGGCGTCGTACTGGGATCGAGTAATTATGTGCGGACGCAGAAAAGGACAAGTCGGCCGCTCGCCAAAGACGAGCCCCAGCTCGTGCTGAGCGGCGATCAATTCGGCAAAAAGATCGGGAGTGAGCGTGGGATCACCAAGAATGCGTTCATCCAATTCTCGGAGGATAGTGGCGAGCATCGTCGTAGTTGGCGCGCCGTAGCCCGCCGCTAAACAGATTCTTAGAGTCTCATAATAGCGGTCCGTCGCGGCCCATCAACTCTCGCCGCACGATCTTCACCGGCGGGCTCCCGGCTTTGATGAAGCGATCATGAAAGTCCTGCAACGAAAAGTTGCTTCCCATCTTTCGTCGGTAATCTTCGCGCAGCTTTAGGATTTCCAGCTTGCCGAGCGTGTACATCAGGTAAGTCGGATCGCCTGTGCCACGCTTGGTTTCCATCTCACCAACAACGGGAACCTGGCGGCCTTCCTTAACGAAAAACTCCTTCGCCTGCTCCATCGTCATGCCCTGCGTGTGCATCCTGATTCCGACGATGTAGCGACTATCGCGTAGCAGCGCATCGACCAGTTGCAACAGCCGCAGCTTCGGATCGTTGTTGCCGAAACCTTCATCAAGCACCATCTGCTCGCTGTAATGCGCCCAACCCTCGGCGTTCGACCCGGCGCCCGTCAGCTTGCGCACCTTCGAAAGCTCGGGATTGTTCTTGACCCAAAGAAACTGCGTGTAGTGCCCCGGCCAAACTTCGTGAACGGAAACATTGTTCAGGATCGAATAGTTGTAGCCTTCGAGATACTCTTCCTGCTTCTCTTTCGGCCAGGAAGGATCGGGCAGAGTGATGTTGTAGTAAGCCTCGCTCGCGTTCGCTTCGTATGGCCCGGGCGTATCCATCGAAGCGAATGTCGTCGCGCGTGCAAACGGCGGCGTCTCGACGACTTTCGCTTGCGCGCCTCCGGGCACGGTGATGATCTTCTTGTCGATTAGAAATTGCCGCAGGCCGTCGAGCTGCTGCTGCGCCGAAGAAATCAAAGTCGTGGCGCTGGGATGATCCTTTTCGAGTTCCTTCAAGACTTCTTCGGGCGAGTTGTTCGGATCGACGCGGCGCGCGGTTTCGACGAATGTGCGCTGGTCTTTGCGCAATTGCGCGTAACCGATTTTCAAAAGCCGCGGCAGCGGCACGTCAACCATCTCGTCGTACAAAAGCTTCAGCCGATAGTTCTCTGTTCCAATGGCGAAAGTTCCGTGAGAACGAGGCAGCAGATCGTTTTTCAGCCATGACTGATAATCTTTCAGCGCCGCGATGGCAACGTCGTTGCTGCTTTTGAATTCCGCGAGCAAAGCCTCGTCCTTCACATCCTTGAACGCGTCGAGCACGTCCTTCGCAAAGAAATCGATGTTGCCGGGCAATTGGTCGATCGCGATGTCGCTGTAAATCTTCGGCGGGTTGCGCAGCACTGCGCGCGCCTGCTGCAAGGCTCGCGGAATCTGTTTCTCGCGCTCAATCACCGAACGCAAGCGCTCTTCCGCCGGCGCGAAGTTGCGTTTCATGATGGAAAAGATGCTGCTCGTGACGGCGCCAGAATAAGCGTCCGGATTCTTGCGCCACTGCTGCAGGCGATCTTCCTCGAGCAGAATGCTGTGAATCGACGCGATCATGATCTCGCGATCGTCTCGTTCCAGCAACGAAAGCGCGCGCGAATCGATCGCCTGGAACGCCGCGAGATACTCAACCAACTTGCGCCGGTTGCGCTGATGCGCGGCGAACGAGAAGTCTTCCAGTTGCCGATCGTACTGATGAAAACCGACGCTGGTCGCCTGCGAAGGATTCGCTTTGAAGTAGTCGTTGAAGTAAGCGTCGACTAGTTCATGAAACGAACGCGGCTTGGCATTGACAGGCGCCGCGATGGTCAGACAGATCAGGAAGGCAACTAAGCAAGTTACACGTAAGCGTCTCATAGGTTTTGTGTGCCCCGACAGAATTAGCGGGAGAGTTGATAACTTTGATCGCCGCGGACTTGACGACGATGCTAATTGGCGCGATTGCCGTTAAGTCGATTCCCAATCTCGCGCAGCCGCGCAATGACTTGATCGATCAGCCAGTTTGGCGTGGAAGCTCCGGCGGTGACGCCGACGCGTTTGACGCCTTTGAGATCTTCCGGAACGATCTCATCCTGAGTTTCAATCAGAAAGCTGTGCGCGCACTGTTCCTGGCAGACGGCGAGCAGCTTGATGCTGTTCGATGAATGCTTCCCGCCGATGATGTAGAAAACATCGACCAGGCCCGCGAGTCCGCGCGCGGCATCCTGGCGGTCGCGCGTGGCCGAGCAGATCGTGTTTACTATTTCAGGTTCAGCGTCGGCTTTCGCACGCACCGCTTCGGCCACTTCGAGAAACGTTTTCAATTTCAACGTAGTTTGCGAAACCACGAGCGGCGCGTGCAGCGGCGGCAGCTTCTCGACTTCGCCGGCTTCGCTGACGACGAACGTATTGTTCGGCGCATAGCCGACGACGCCGATCATTTCAGGGTGATCCGGATTGCCGGCCACGACGACGTGGCGTCCCTGCTTCGCGGCGCGTTCCGCCAGGCGTTGCACGCGCGTCACAAACGGGCAGGTAGCATCGACAACCTGAGCAGCGCGTTCTTCGAGTTGAAGCTGCACCAGCGGCGTGACGCCATGCGCGCGAATCACCGCGACTTCGTCGGCGCTGACTTCCGCAGGAGTTTCGACGGTGGCCACGCCTTCGGTTTCCAGGCGGCTCATTTCCTGCGTGTTGTGAATCAGCGGCCCGAGTGTGCGCACCGGCGCACCGCCCTCGAGCGCGTCCTCAACCATTTCAACAGCGCGTTCGACGCCGAAGCAAAACCCGTATTCGTTGGCTAGTAGGACTTCCATGTGATTTCGAATCCAATGTTAGCACAGGGGCAAATGAAACGGCATCGTGCATTACTTCTTATTGGCCAGACTTGAGTAAGTCTTAACGCACTGCCATCGGCCTGACCTCTTAACCCATACGTCCATATAGAGCCAGCGGTTTGTATACGATTCTCCCTTGTTTGTCCCGGTGATTGTGTCCAGGCCAGTCACGATCGCAGTGCTACCATAGACTTGCACTTGCACATCAGTGCTGACAGCCGACTCGACAATCGAATCCGACGGTCTGGATTTCAGCGACGCTAAGTACTGCGCCTTGCTATCTCCAGCAACGAAGGAGAACTCGTCAGCCAAAAGCCGATAGAGAGTCGCTGTGTCGCCAGTCACATCGGCTTGGTCCCAGGCTTGAACCAGTTTCCGAAGTTCTTGAATCGCCTTCGCGTCGCGGGCATTCTTATCGTTCTTGGTTTGCCCGTGAATCAATAAGCCAGTCGATAGCACTGCCAACAGAAGAATAAGAGCACGTCTCATTGATTTACCTCCATTGTTACTGTATCCAATGTCATCTTACCGGTTCGCGCAAAACCACTTCGGCCGCGGAGGCCGCGATCCGCGCAGCCGCAGGATGAGCCTCGCGTAGCCCGGCGATTTGCAGCAAAGCTTCGCCGGTTCGCGAAAGCAGGCGCACGAGGTCGCCTTCTTCGGCGCGCGTCTCAGAAACGAGCGTCGGCCACTCAACGCCGCCGGCCCAACGCGCCGCCGCCGCCGCGGCTGAAAAGTTTATTTCCCGCGCGCCTTCGACGCCCTGCTTCCATTCTTCATTGGAAACGTCGAAAGCGATTTCTTCAAATCGAGTCAGCAGACTGACAATCTCATCGTCCAGCTCAAGCTCGCCGTAGTCGCGATCTTCATCGGCCGCCAGCGCCGCTGCCAACGCCGCCGCTCGCCGCGCGTCGAGCGACGCAAACAAACCTCTCTGCAGCGCTTCGCCGGCGAGCAAAGGATGATCGACGTGCAAGTCCGCCAGCCAGCGTCCGCGTTCCGTAACGCGCTCCTTTCCCAGATCGAGATAACCAAAATGATCGAGCACGCGCGCCCGCTGCGCGAATGGCTCCCAGACGTCGGCGCGCAAAGATTCAATTCCTCGCTCGGCCCGCTGCAGGCTTTCGGCGTCATCGCGTGCTGACCATAGCGCTTCGACACAGGCAGCGCGCTCCTGTGTGGATAGATTTGCCGGCGCCAGCGAATCAATTATTTCGTTAATGAGTTTGACTGCGTCGCCATCGGCATCGAGTCGGTCGCGCAGACGCGGCTCTGCCAGAGCGAGTTCTTTGCCACGCGCGCGTATCTCGTCAAATGCGTCATCGATCTTTTCCTCGCGCAGCGAGAAGACCGGCGCAAAGACTCGTCCGATGCGTTCGAGCGGAAACGAAGCCGGCCGCCCATCTTCGCGCACGCCGGTCACGCCGCCATTTCGGCGACTGGTAACCAGCACCAGGCTCTTACCGGCGCGGCCAATGCTGACGACGCGTCCGGCTTGAACTAATTTATCCAACCATTGCCGCAACATTTCGCGCCGAGTCTGCGGCACGTTTTCCAGCAGACGCGCCCGCGCGCTTGCCAGCCTTTCCAGTGCGCGGGCCAGTGAGGTTGGAAGATCGCAACCAGCTCCAGCCAGACCCGCGCGAATTCTCTGCTCACTTTCCGCGCGCGATTTTTCCAAGTGCGTGATTCGTTCCAGCGCGTCGCGGTGCGCAAAACTTCGCTCGGCGATGTCGCGCACTTGCCCGAAATTTCCGAAAGCATCCAGCAGATTCAAGAGCGTCGTGTACGTCGCGCGAAACTGGCTTTCCAGAGGATCGGGTGGCGCGCTGAGCAGTTCAGCGATGCGTTGCGGATCCTGATGCACTCCCGGCGCGGCCACGATGAAGCCCACGTGATCTTTGCCGCGGCGGCCGGCGCGACCGGTCATCTGCTGCAGCTCCGAAGCAGTCAGCGAGCGCCAGCCGCTGCCCGTGCGTTTGTCGGCGACGGTCAGCACCACTGTGCGCGCGGGAAAGTCAACGCCGGCGGCCACCGTCGCGGTCGCAAAGATCGCGTCGAGCAACCCGGCGCTCATCATCTTTTCGATGACGAGTTTCCACGCCGGCACGTGTCCGGCGTGATGCGCAGCGACGCCGCCGCGAATGATCGTGTCCCAGTGGCGATGACCACGCACCTCTTTGTGCTGCTCGACGAGGCTGTGCATGAAATCGCGGCGTGCTTCGCGACGCTCGTCAGCTTCGGCGCGGCGACTGAGCGCTGCTTCCGACGCGGCTTCATCGCAGCGACGACGCGTCGGCAAAAAAACGATCGCCGGCAGCAAGTTGTACGCGCCAAGCGCCGCCAGCAAAGTAGCGGGCGGCATTTCCGGCATGCGAAGTTTCATCTCGATCTCGTTCGCGGCTTTGCCGCCCGATGTGCGGTAAGGCTCTGCCTTACCGAAAAGCCTGGGACAGAATTCTTTGGGGCTTCGCCCCAGTTTCGCTGGGGCATAGCCCCGAAGTTGAAACTAGCGCTACCGGAAAGTCATAGACTTTCCGCACATCAAGCGGCGGAGCCGGCGGACTCATGTATCACCTAACTCCTGATCTCCTGCGATAACGCTGGTGATCTTCGCGCTCGATCATTCTCATTATTTCGGCATTCAACTCTCCGTTGTTACCCAGCAGCGGCAGCAGACGTTTGTCCGGCAGCAGAAACGCCGCGCGCAAAGGCACCGGGCGCGCACCAGGCCGCGTTACCACTCCACAGCGCACGCCGCGCACTTCCTCGATCCATGTCGCAAATTCCCGCGCGTTGCCGATGGTCGCGGAAAGCAAAAGCAGGCGAATGCGTGGCGGAGTCAGGATGATCGCTTCTTCCCAGACGTGGCCGCGATCTTCGTCAGCCAGGTAGTGCGCCTCGTCGAACACAACGAGATCGGTGCGCATGTCGTGGCCGCCGCGCATTGCATCGAACAATTGATTGCGAAAGATTTCCGTGGTGCCGACGATCAGCGGTGCGTCTGAATTCCCTTTGCGATCGCCGGTCAGAATGCCGACGCGATCTTTCCCAAATTCATCGCTGAACTCCTGGTATTTTGAATTTGTCAGCGCCTTAAGAGGCGTCGTGTACCAGGCCCGCTTTCCCGAGTCCAGCAGTCGGCGAATTTCTTCGCGCGCGATCCACGTCTTGCCGCTGCCGGTGGGCGCAGTCACCAGCACATCTTCGAATTCCAGCGCCTCGAGAGCTTCCAGTTGAAACGGATCGGGTTTGAACGGCGCAGGTTTGGGAGCGCCAATGCCCGCCAGCAACTTGTTCAAGTCGCGCCCGTAGGACGCGGTCGCCGGAGGAACATCAGCGGCGTGTTGTTGCCGGGACTTTCCGGCTGGATCTCTTTTCGGGCCGCGCGACTCTTCCGATCGTCGTTTCGAATCGTTACGATTGCGGCGCGGGCGTCCCATGCAAGGCATTGTATGCCAAGCTCTGCAAACCGGGCATGCTGCAATGCCGTTTTGGGAGCGCGGTTTGCGACTCGCCAAAGGGTTTCGTACTATTTCAGCGGCGGATCGTTAAGCGAAAGAAAAGATGCGTTCGCAACGGAACTTCGCCGGATTGCGTCCAATGGGTTCGCTCCGGATGAACAGAAGATGTTGGATCTAACCGAAACAGACGGACTGTTCGATCATTTCGAGGTCAATCGCGAACCGTTCTGGCCGAAGATTGCGCGACTGCTGGGCGGTTCTGTCGTCTTGCATGCCGCGTTGGCCGCGTGCGTAATTCTCATTCCGCCGGTGCGCGATGCGCTCAGCGTCGCCGTGATGTTTTCGGGCGCGGGCTTCGTCGATCGGCCTTACACAAAGACGCAGATCGAGAACGAAGGCGATATCGTGGAACTGACGACGGAAAGGTTTCGCTATCCGGACGGTTACTTCGCGATGGATGCGCAGGCGGCGCCGTCTCCGCTGTTTCCGCGGGTGGCTTTCACGCCCAGGAATTTTCCACCCGCGCAATTTGCGACGCCTTCGCCCGCGCCGACGCCTTCACCCGCACCGACGCCTTCACCGGTTGCCAGCCCATCGCCGGCGATTGCCGCGAATGCGATTCCGAGTGTGAGCGCCGAAGATGAGAAAGCGAAACAGAAAGTCGAGGAGGAGTTGGATCGGCTCGCTGCTGAGGGCGGTGTCAAGCGGCCGAAGGAAATTAACACGCGGCCATTCAAGGATTTGTTGGCTGACGCCAAGAAGAAGAAGGATAGCGGTGAACTGGATCTGAGCCGACAGATCGAGGTGACGGTCGAAGCCGATCGCGATCCGGACGGCAAGCTCAAGAACGCACAGGTGAAAGACAAGCGCGGCGACAAGAAGCTTGAGGCCGTGGCGCTCGATTTTGTGTCGGCGCTGAGCGACAGCGGCGTGCTGGATTTTCTCGAAGGTACAAAGCACATCCAGTTGACAGTCAAGATTGACGACAAGACGGTCGAAGTAAATGCTTCCAGCGAAGTCGAATCAGAAGAGCGCGCCAGGACTATGGAAAGAACTTTCAGTGGCTTTATCGTGCTTGGTCGAATTGCCAAACATGGTAAAGACGAGGAGGTCTATTACAATCACACTGAAGTCACCTCAAAGGACAAAGAGGTTAGCGTAAAGTTTTCGATGCCACGCAAGGACATGGGAGAGTTGCTGTCGAAGGCGGCGGCAAAATAATTCGTCATGAGAATGACACTTGCGATTTTTACTCTGGCTCTGGCGATGTCGGCCCTGTTGGGCTGCGCTAAGGCGCCTCAGCCTGCCGTGCCACAACCCGGCGCGATTCAGAAGGAAAACAAAATGGATTTTAAGCTGACCAGCACGGCGTTCAGGGAAGGCCAGCTGATTCCTGGCCAGCACACTTGCGATGGCGTGAATGTCTCGCCGCCGCTCGAATGGAGCGGCGCGCCGCAGACGGCAAAGACTTTTGCGATTATCTGCGACGATCCCGACGCGCCCTCAGGGACGTGGGTGCATTGGGTGCTCTACAACTTGCCCGGCGACAGGATCGGACTTGTGGAAAACGTGCCGACGACGGAAAAGGTCCCGGGCGACGGCCTGCAAGGCACAAATGATTCGGGGAAGATCGGATATGACGGACCGTGCCCGCCGTCAGGAACTCACCATTACTTTTTCAAACTCTACGCACTCGATGCAGAACTTTCTTTAAAAGCCGGCGCGACAAAAGCCGAAACTTTGAAAGCAATGGAAGGTCACATCCTAGGGCAGGCGCAGTTGATGGGAACGTATCGTCGATCGCGGTAACGCTGGGAGCGCAGGCATCCTGCCTGCGGTTCGCCGGCATCTTTGCCGGCGGATTCGGTGACAAAGAAGAAATGCGGGTAGGGATGCCCGCGAACCGCCGACAGGATGTCGGCGCTCCGGTTACGCGCGATCCGGGCTCAATTAATCGTTGCCGTCTTCACGCAAGTTATGGCCGGCAGGCCTTCGTTAATCATCGTCCATGAATCGCCGCCGTTTCTTGAGCCGAACAGCTTTCCGTTGCGCGTACCGAAGTAAAGCCCGGTCGGTTTATTCCCGTCGGCTTTCATGCCGTCGCGCAAAATCGTTTCGAAAGCGTCATGTTGCGGCAGCCCTTCGGTCAGCGGCTCCCACGATTCGCCGGCGTTCTTTGTGCGATAGACGCGCAGCTTCGCTTCCGGCGTGCAGCGAAACTCGTCCGATTCGATCGGAATGATGTAAACCGTGTTTGGGTCGTGCGGATCGATCTCCATCGCAAATCCAAAATCCGACGGCACGCCGTTTCCAATATCGTGCCACGAATCGCCGGCATCGTTGCTGCGATAAATTCCCCAGTGATGCTGCAAAAACATTCGGTTCGGATTCGAAGGATGGCGCACAACCTTATGCACGCACTGGCCCCACTCGGGAAATTGCTGATCGGGAGGCAGAAACGTTGCGCGAATACCCTTGTTGCGCGGCTGCCAGTTCTTCCCGCCGTCGTCCGTGCGATAGACACCACCAGTTGAAATCGCGACAAAGAGCCTTTCGGGATTCGTCGGATCGGGAAGGATCGTGTGTAGGCAAAGCCCGCCGCCGCCCGGCATCCACTGCGGCCGATGCGGATGATCGAACAGCCCGCGATCGAGCGACCAGGTCTCGCCCGCGTCGGTCGATTTGAACAGCGCCGCCGGCTCAACGCCGCAGTAAAGTGTGTCCAGCTCGTTTGGATGACCCTGCACGATCTGCCAGATTTGTTTCAATGAAGTCTCGCTGCCCTCGGGGAACTTGATGTTGTAAGTTTCCGGATCGCTCCACGTCTTTCCAAAGTCATCGGACTGACTAAGAAAAGATCCAAAATGAGCACTGTTCACCGCCGCCCACAAACGCCGGCGGCCCTTGCGCCCATCGTACGCCAGTGCATAGACCGCGCGGCCGGGAAAGTATGGCCCGGCACACGCCCATTTTTCGCGCGCCGCGCCGGAACGAAACAAAAACGCGCCCTTTATCGTGCCGACGAGCAGGAGATTGTCGCCTGAGTTGACGTTGATTTGATTTGCGGTTGGCATGACGGTCTCTCCGTTGTTTTCCAGTCTTCGGACTATGTGAGCTAATAACTTGAATTATGAACGGCGATGAATTATACAGCGAGCTTTATTAGTTACAAACGACGCGAACCACAACAACTGATTAGATGATCAAATATGTAGCATTTCTGCGCGGCATCAATGTCGGCGGCAAGAAGCTGATCAAGATGGAAGACTTGCGCCGCGTTGTCGAATCGTTGGGCCTGAAGAATGTCCGGACCTTCATTCAGAGTGGCAACGTGATCTGCGAGACTTCCCAGACCAATCGGTCTGCGCTCACCACGAAGATAGAAAAGAAGCTCCTTAAAGCGTTCGGTCATGAAGTCACAGTGGTTCTGCAAACGATCGATGAGTTAAAAGACATTCTCAAGCGCAATCCTTTTAAGAAAATCAAAGCCAGCGATGATGTGATGATGTTCGTTGTCTTCCTGGCTGCGGAGCCAAAAGGCAAACCAAAGCTGCCGCTTCGATCTTTAACAGAGAATCTTGAAGTCCTCGCAATCAGAGATCGCGCCGCGTTCATTCTTTGTCGCCGCAAGAAGAACGGCATGTTCAGCTTTCCCAACAACTTTTTGGAGAAAGAGTTTGGCGTGGCGGCAACGACCCGGAACTGGAACACGGTTAACCGAATCGTCGCGCTCGCCGAGGCAGAAGCCCGATCGTAACAGAGGGCTTGTCCGTCCCGCCCGCAGTAGCGCCCGGGGTTGTGAGCGCCTTCGTGGCAAGAACCTGGCTAGTGGTTGTCGGCAGCTTTCTTTGATAAGAGAAAACTTGAGCTTCCTGTCCTGAGCGACTACTATTTCCACATGCCGTTAACATTCGATCAGCTTACCGAAGAAGCCCTCCTGCTTCCCGCAGAGTCAAGAGTTTTGCTCGCTGATAAGCTCGTGGAGAGTTTGGATTCTGGGGAGCTTGACGAGATTCAGAGACTCTGGGCTGCAGAGGCGATTCGCCGTCGAGACGAGATTCGTTCAGGTAAGGTGGAAGCTGTTCCGGGAGAGCAAGTGCTGGATGAAGTTCGCCGCCTGGTCGGGCGATGACCTATGACTTCCACCCTGAGGCGCGCCTTGAGTACCGAGAGGCTGCGACGTTCTATGAACAACGCCATTCCGGCCTCGGCGCCGCGTTCACACTCGAGGTCGAAGCCGCCATCGGACGGATACTAGAAGCGCCGGAACGGTGGCGAGTTATCGAGCAAGACGTTCGCAGCGCGAGTTCTTGCCAAGCGTCAAGTTTCAACTCCTTTCAATGAAGGAACCAATCTCATGAAAAGATATTCTTCATTTGCCGCTGCTCTCTGTCTCACTTTGTTTGCGTGCGCTGTACACGCACAATCAACCCGCCGTGTGATGGCGGCTGCTGACATCCTGCGCATTGCCAACGTGGGCGATCCGCAGATCTCGCCCGATGGCGAGCGCGTCGTGTATGCGGTCACGACTGTCGATGGCAACTCGAATGTCACAACGCTCTGGATAGTTCGGATTGATAACTCGTCAGACACCCCCACCAGCCGTCAGCCAGAGCAGCGCCGCGACCGCAACATGCCAACCTACCCTGCGAGTCTTCTCTTGCCGCCCGGCTGGCATGCAACAAATCCGCGCTGGTCGCCCGACGGCAAGCGTATCGCTTGTCTGGCAACGGCCGATAATCGTTACGGCATCTGGGTGGTTCCGATCGACGGCAGTCGCCCTCGGTTCGTTGCCGGGGTCCAGGAGACGAACTTCTTCATAACCTACGCGGGCGAGCCTTTCGCCTGGTCGCCAGACTCGAAAAGCATCGCTTACATCTCGGCATCCGTGGAGCCGGCTTTCGACAAGCATTACGGAGACAGACAAACCGATCCACTGGTGATTGATCGCATCCAGTACAAATCGCGCACCTCGTTTTCCGATAACTTGCGGACGCATATTTGGATCACGGATGTCGAAAATCCCGAGCCACGAAAATTGACCTCTGGTCTCGCTTACGATCACGCGCTCAGTTTCAGTCCGCGGGGTGACGAAATCGCTTTTGTCTCAAATCACGAACTCGATCCGGATGCAGTCAACAACTCAGACATCTTTGCGGTGGATTTGCACGGACAGGTGCGCCAGATCACGAATACGAGAGGCTGCGAATACGAGCCCGTCTGGTCGCCGGACGGCAAATGGATCGCCTACACGGCAACAAAACGCGATGTGACGACAATCGACAGCGTCGCGGAGGACGCGCACGTTTGGATCACAGACCCTGGCGGAGGCAACCGTCAGGAGTTGAGCGTGGCTCTCGATCGGCGGGCCCGGGCGCCGCGCTGGTCCCGAGACAGTAAGTGGATTTTCTTTCTGGCGAATGATCGCGGAAGTACTCGTATTCACCGCATCGAAGTTGAGCGCAAAGGTCTCGGCGGGTCTGAAGCCATCACAGGCTTTCCATCGAACTATACGACAGTCGTAACGAATCAAGACCGAACGTTCATCCCGCGTCCGGCCCTGATGGCTTTCCAAATCAGCAGTTTCAGTCTCAGCAGCACGGACACACCGCGCTTCGTCTTCACCCTTTCAGATCCTCTGCACCCGGCTGAAGTCTGGCTTGGGAGGGCTGGCGCCAATGAAACTATCTGGCGCTTGAGTGCCCACAACGATGGCCTGATAAGACTGCCGATGGCTTCTGAACCAGAGAGCTTTTCCTTTCGCAGCTTTGATGGGACCAGAGTGGAAGGCTGGTTCATGAAGCCCGTCTATTGGACAGAGGTTCGCAAATACCCACTCATTCTCAGCATTCACGGCGGGCCGCACGGAATGTATGGCTATGCGTTCAATCCGACGTTCCAGGCTTACGCGATGGACGGTTACGCCGTTCTTTATTTGAATCCGCGCGGGTCGAACGGTTATGGCCAGAAGTTTTCCGATGGCACGCTGAACGAATGGGGCGGCGGCGATTATCGCGACCTGATGGCCGGAGTCGATGAAGCGCTGAAACGTTATCAGTGGATCGATCCGGATCGCCTCGGCGTGACGGGCGGCAGTTACGGTGGTTTCATGACGAACTGGATCATCACGCAGACGCCGCGCTTCAAAGCCGCAGTCTCTGTGGCCAGCGTGAGCAACCTGATCAGCTTTTATTCGACTTCGCTTTATCAGGATCTGATTCATGCGGAGTTCGGCGGCTTTCCCTGGGACAACTACGACTTGCTCTGGCAATGGTCGCCGCTTCGTTACGCCCGCGCTGCGCAGACGCCGACGCTCTTCATACACGGCGAGCAGGACAACGACGTGCACATCACTCAGGCCGAAGAAATGTACATGTCCCTGAAGCGTCGCGGAGTCGAGACTGTGCTCGTGCGCTATCCGCGCGAGGGCCACGGACTGCGCGAGCCGCGACACCGTGTCGATGCGCTGGAGCGAACGCTCTGGTGGTTTGATCGATACTTGAAGTAGAGGCCAAGAACTCTAGCTATGAAGTGCTAAGGAATCGAGGACAGCTTACCGAACCGGATGCTCCTTCAACCACTCAGCACGTAAGAGAAAGCTACCTTCCGTAACGACTCGCTCGCCGGCATTCAAACCTTCCAGCACGGGATAGACGCCGTTGCTCTCTGTTCCCAAACGGACCTCACGCAAAAGGAATTCGTTCGGCTTCTCGGTCGCGACAAAAACGAATTGCTGGTTGCCGATG
>DASZZL010000170.1:0-2938 GCA_035545035.1 Pyrinomonadaceae bacterium | reverse complement strand
GATCTGGATCGACATCGCGGTCACGATCTGGTTCTGGTCGCCATGGGCACGGGCGTCGCGCCGCTGCGTTCCGCTTTGCGGCACGTGCTGAATCGCAGACAGGACTTTGGACGACTGGTAGTGCTCTCCGGCGCGCGCACGCCGGATGCTTTCTGTTACCGCGACGAGACTGAAAGCTGGGAAGACGCGGGCGTCGAGCTGCGTCAGGTAATCTCGCGACCTGACGGACATGATTGGTCAGGGCCAACCGGCTACGTTCAATCTCTGCTGGATCACGTCCTGCCTGAATTGAAATCGCCAGTTGCGCTGGTCTGCGGCTCGCGCGAGATGATCGCGCAGACGAGAGATCGTTTACAGCAGATGGGCTTCGCGCCGGAAGCCATCCTCACGAATTATTGAGTTCACAAGTACGGCTTATGTTACGCGGTTTTTTTCGTTTCAAAATCTTGCCTTAGTTTGCGACGTTGCATTAGTATCTCAAGGACATTGCTCGCAAACAGCTTTCGTAAGTCATCGTCTCAGTCTCAACTTTGTAACCAGCGCTGCCAACGTCTGACGTTAATCAGCGCTTTCAGCCACAAATGAGGAAACCTATGCATCAGACATTTGCCTCCATGACAAGACTCTGCGCGCTCATCGCTTCTGTTTTGCTGGCGACGAGCATCGCGTTCGCGCAATCGCAAGCCACCACTGGAAACATCGAAGGCCGCGTCGTCGATCCCAAGGACGCGGTCGTTCCCGGAGCGACGGTGACTGCGACCAATCAGGCCACGGGCCTGGAGAAGACGGCGACCACCAATGACCTGGGCGACTTCAGCATTATTCTTTTGCCGCCCGGACTCTACACCGTGCGCGCCAACGGCAGCGGTTTTGCGCCGAGCGAAATAAAGGATGTGACCGTGACCGTCGGCGGCCGAACGCCGCTGGAAGTCAAACTGTCAATTGGCGGCGCGACTGCGACAGTGACCATTAATGATAATGAAGCGGCACCGGTCGTGGAGACTACACGGACTTCTGTTTCCACCACCATCAATCAGAAATCGATCGAGAACCTGCCTATCAACGGCCGGAACTTTCAAGACTTTGCTACCCTCTCGCCCGGCGTAATTCGCGATCCGCGCGGCGGCGATCTTTCGGTTGGTGGTCAGCGCGGGACTTTCAATAGTCTTCAGGTCGATGGCGTAGACAATAACAACACCTTCTTTGGCCAGGCACTTGGCCGCGGTGGCGTGCGCCCGCCGTACCAATTCTCGGAGGAGTCGGTGCAGGAATTCCAGGTGAATCAGAACGGCTTCTCGGCTGAGTTTGGCCGCGCCGGCGGCGCGGTGATTAACGTCGTCACCAAGTCAGGCACGAATGCTCTTCATGGCGGCGCCTTTGAATACTTTCGCGATGAGTCTTTGAACTCAAACGATCCTGTAGTTAAAGCTAACGAGGCTCGCCACGTCCCCAATGCGCTGCCGAACAAAAGACCGGCCCTGAGAATCAATCAGTTTGGTGGACGGCTGGGCGGTCCAATCAAAAAGAACAAGGCCTTTTTCTTTTTCACGTATGACGGCCAGCGGGCGAACGTGCCGCAAACGCTGGACGTGCCCAATCTTGCCACGGCGCCGGCCGCGGCGCAGACAGTTCTTTTGCCGAAGCTGAATACTTACCAGGTCGGACGCAGCCAGGATGTGTTTCTATTCAAGAGCGATATCAAGGTTAACGACAAGAACCAGTTGGTGATGCGTTACAACCACCAGGGCTTTACCGGCGTTAACAATGAAAACAACGGCACGCTAAGCGCCGAGGAACACTCGGGCAACAGTCTGGTAAACAGCGATACTCTCTCAACGACCTTGACCTCGACTCTTACACCCAGTCTGGTAAACGAATTTCGCTTTCAGTGGGCGCGCGACAAGGAACCGGGCCAGGCGAACAGCGCGCTACCAGAAGCCGTCATTAACACGGGGGGTGGAAACCTCAGCATCGGGCGCAACAATTTCAGCCCGCGTGAAACAACGATCAAGCGAGTGCAGTTTATCGATAACGTTTCGTACTCGCACGGCCGCAGCAACTGGAAATTCGGGATGGATTTTAACTTCGACCGCATCTTCAACTTCTTCCCGGGCGTTTTCAGCGGCACGTACACGTTCCCCTCGTACACTGCGTTCGGCACTAATACTCCTTCGGCCTTCGCTCAGAATATTCCCGGCGCCGGTACAACAGGCCCCACCACCAAACCGAATCTGTCGGAATATGCTTTTTACGGGCAGAACGATTTTCGCGCCACGGCCAAGCTGACGTTGAACCTCGGCCTGCGCTACGACTACGAGCAGCCGGCTTGCCCGCCGGTGCAGAACCCCGATCCTTTGTTGTTATCGAACGGCGTCAACACCGCCAACTGTCCGAAAGACAAGAACAACTTTGGACCCCGAATTGGATTTAGCTATGCGCCCAACGAAAAGACCGTCGTGCGCGGCGGCTTTGGACTTTTCTATGGTCGGACTCCCGCGATCGTCACCGGCACGGCGCATTCGCAAAATGGCATCAACGTTACGGGCGTCAATCTAAATGCCGGCCAGATCGTCACGGCGGGACTGGTCTACCCGGCCATCCTGACCGCGCCGCCAGCGGGCACTTCCGCTAATCCAAACCTGTTTCTTTTTGCCAGTGACTATGTTCAGCCCTACATCGAACAGGGAAGATTGGGAGTGGAACGCGAGGTCATGAAGGGCCTGAGTCTTTCATTCACCTATCTCTATTACCATGGCCTGCACCTGACACGGACGCGCGACATAAACCTGTTTGCGCCGGCGCCGTTTGCTCGGGTCGGACCTGATGGCGTGACCTACACCTTCCTGCGGTTCGCGAGCACCACGGTGCGCCCAATCTCGCGCACCACAGGCGTGTCCTACAGCCGCATCAACATCTTCGAGAGCGCGTCGCATTCGCT
>DASZZL010000169.1:0-17264 GCA_035545035.1 Pyrinomonadaceae bacterium | reverse complement strand
ACAACGTGCGCTGCGTCGCCGAAGTCAACGTCCACGTCATCGTCGGCCCGGAAGCGGAAAATGACCAGCCCTTACTGTCGGCAAGTTCCACCTTCTTTTCAACGGCGTCGCGTATGGCCTGAACTTTGGAGGCGTCGGCAGCCTGAAGGACTACGCGGTAATTTCCGCCGGCAGTCTCTGCGTGCGCATCTTTCACTTCAAGGCTCGGATCTTTGGCCGCGATCTGCGCAGTAGTCGCGTTGTCCTTGGTCAGATGTTTCAGATAATCCTCGACCTTGACGCGCATCACCAGGTGCGACCCGCCTTTCAGATCGAGTCCGAGATGAATGTTTTGTTGCAGCGTCGCTTTGATGCCTGAGTAGGTGAAGTCTTTGAAATGAGGCCGGCGCCCGTGCGGACCAATAACGATGTAGAGGCCGACGAGCGTGACAATCCCGATGATGATTGAACGCTGAAGGAGATTTTTCTTCTTCATGAATTACTTGATGCTACTTCGTTTCTTCCGCATCAACTCCGGCCACGGCCGTGCGCGCGATTTCCAGAATCGATTTCTCGGCGCTTCTGATCAAAAAGCTGGTATCGCGCACCGCCGTGATCGTGCCGATGATTCCGCCAGTAGTAACGACCTTATCGCCGGCCTTCAACTCAGCAATCGTCGCTTGCAGTTGGCGTTGCTTTTTCTGTTGCGGTCTAATCAGTAGCAGATAGAACACGCCGAAGATCAAAAGCATCGGCAGCAGCGCGCCGCCCAGCCCGCCGAGGCCCTGGAAAAGCATTAGATGTAGCGTCATATTCTGTCAGTACCGCGAGCGCGCTTCGCGCCGCCGCTCATTCCAATCCCGAGTTCAGTTGCTCAGTGTACTCTCGGTAAAATTTGGTGAATTGGCCAGAACGGATAGCTTGCCTGACGCGTCGCATGGTGTCAAGGAAGAACGCCAGATTGTGATGCGTCAACAAAATGCTGGCCAGCATCTCTCCGGAGAGATAAAGATGGCGCAGAAACGCACGCGAATGTCGACGACAAACTGAGCACTTGCACAGTTCGTCAAGCGGTCTCTGGTCCTGAGCAAAGCGAGCATTCTTGATGTTCAATTTGCCGCGCGAAGTAAATGCCTGGCCGGTGCGGCCATTGCGCGTCGGCAGCACGCAATCGAACATATCAACGCCGCGCGCTACCGCTTCGATCAAATCTTGCGGCGTGCCCACTCCCATCAAATAGCGCGGCTTGTCGGCCGGCATGCGCGGCGCGATCTCTTCGATCACTTCAAGCATCACCGGCTTTTCTTCACCAACACTGAGCCCGCCGATCGCATAACCATCGAAACCGATTTCAACTGTGCGCTCCAGACTCTCACGACGCAGGTTTACATGCGCTGCGCCCTGCACGATGCCGAAGAGCGCCTGGCTCGCCGGCATCCTGCCGGCGGACCTCAGGCTTCCAGCCTGCAATTTTTCAAACGCCTCCCGCGAACGCTTCGCCCAGCGCAGCGTTAGCTCCATGCTTGCGCGCGCTTCTTCATGCGTCGCCTCACCCGGCGCGCATTCGTCGAAAGCCATCGCGATCTCAGCGCCGAGCGTCGCTTGCACTTCCATTGAAATCTCCGGCGACAGAAAACAAAGCGCGCCATCGATGTGCGAACGAAACTCAGTTCCCTCTTCCGTGATCTTTCTTAACTTGCCGAGACTCCAGACTTGAAATCCGCCAGAGTCAGTCAGCATCGCGCGATCCCAGCCGATGAATTTGTGAAGCCCGCCGCACGCCTTGATTACTTCGATTCCGGGCCTCAGCCAGAGATGATAAGTGTTTCCGAGAATGATTTGCGTATCGAGATCGTCTGACTCCAGTTCTTCAAATCGAATTCCCTTCACCGTGCCCGCCGTGCCCACCGGCATGAACACGGGCGTGTCGATTACACCGCGACGGGTTGTGAGAATTCCCGCGCGAGCATTGCCGTCACGCGCGGTAACTTCGAAGCTGACTGGCTTAGTTTCCATATGAGACATAAACGCAGAGGACGCGGAGGAATTCGCCGAGGAACTCAGAGGTTTTTCTCTGCGCCCTCTGCGAAAACCTCTGCGCCCCTCTGCGGTTAGTCGTATGCTCCTTCACAAGAGCTTCTATCGAGCGCGTTTCTTCTTGTGCCGCTCCACAAACCTGATCGGCGTGCCAAAAAAATCAAACTCTTCGCGCAGACGATTCTCCAGATGACGCAGGAAAGAGAAATGCAAACCGGCTTTGCCGCCAGCGGTGAAAA
Source organism: Pyrinomonadaceae bacterium (assembly GCA_035545035.1). Taxonomy (GTDB): domain Bacteria; phylum Acidobacteriota; class Blastocatellia; order Pyrinomonadales; family Pyrinomonadaceae; genus UBA11740. The sequence goes on along the minus strand of DASZZL010000169.1, from coordinate 15,009 downwards.
CGACAAACGTCGGCGGACGCACGCTCGTCTGCGTGAGGTACTGGACGTGCAAGCGCGAACCGCCATGAGTCTTGGCAGGGACGATGCCGCTACGTTCTATCATGAGTTCGTAAAACTGATTCAACTGCGAAGTCGGAATGCGTCGGCTGCGCGCTTCGTTCGCGCGGATGGCGAGCGGCAAGAGCTTCTGCACTCGCTGACCAATCAACGCGGAGATCGTCACGACCGGCGCCCAGCTAAGGAACTTCATCTGCTCGCGCACCTTGCGCTCGAACGCGGCGCCACTGCGCGTGTCCTTATCCTCAAGCAAGTCCCATTTATTCAGCGCGACGATTATCGAGCAGCCGGCTTCGGATGCATAACCTGCGATCGCCGCGTCCAGCGCCGCAATTCCCTGCTCAGCGTCGAGCAGAATGATCGCGACGTCGGCGCGCTCAAGACTCTTGCGCGCCATCACGACGGAAAGTTTTTCAGCCATCGCGAGCGTCTTGCCTTTGCGCCGAATGCCGGCCGTGTCGATGATGAGAAAAGTTTGCTCTGGAGTTTCCAGCAGCGTATCGACTGTGTCGCGCGTCGTGCCGGCCACCGGCGAAACGATCGCGCGCTCTTCGCCGAGCAAACGGTTCAGCAAGGATGACTTGCCGACGTTGGGCCGGCCGACGATTGCCAGGCGCAGCTCGTGTGCAGCAGGTTCTGGCTCGCTTTGCGCCTTTGCGCCTTTGCGTGAACTCTTTGCTGAGCCCTCCCTGACCGCCCCACCCCAGCCGGGCTGCCCGGCCGGGGACCCCGGGGTCGGGCTAGTGCCCCGCAGACCCTCAACCAACGAATCAAGCATGTCTCCGATTCCATTCCCGTGCTCGGCGGAAATCGGAAACACCTCGTCGAAACCGAAGCGATAAAAGTCCGCCGCTTCTGCTTCGAGACGCGCGGCATCAGCCTTGTTCGCCGCGACGAACACTCGCTTGCCGGTTGTGCGCAACAAGCGCGCGAGTTCTTCGTCCTGCGGCGTGACTCCTTTGCGCGCATCGACGACCCAGACCAGCGCGGACGCCTCTTCGATCGCGACCGCTGCTTGCTTCAGGATGTTTGACGGAATCGTCGCGTCATCATCAGGAACGATGCCGCCCGTGTCCACGATCGCAAATCGCGTCGCGCGCCAATTGGCTTCGCCATAGATGCGATCGCGGGTGATGCCAGGCTCGTCGCCGACAATCGCGCGCCGCTGTCCGATCAGACGATTGAACAAAGTGGACTTGCCCACGTTCGGTCGGCCGACGATTGCAATTAGCGGCAATGCTTGTGTGATTGAATTAGACAACTCGCTTCGATCCTGTTTTTGGTGATGGCGAAAACGTGACTATGCAGACTGAATCTTGATAGCGGAAATCCTCATCCAACCTTCACCATATAAAAGGTCCCAGTCACGCCGGCCGGCGCACTTCCGTGAGCTACTACGCGGAGAACTGAGCCAATCAAGATCGGTGTCTTGTCGGTTGCGGTTTTCCAGTTAGGCGCAAGGTACGCCTGATAGTCGTAGATCCAACCGGCGGTCGGACTGCCCGCCACGCCGGTGCCGCGCCATTTCAGAGAAATAACGCCGCCCGCTCCGGCTATTTCACCCCCGATGATCAGGATTAAGTTACCGCCCATGTCGAGGGATGAATCCAGAATCCGACCGCGCGCGATTTTCTTGAACTCAATAGTGCCGAGTCCAAACTGAAGATTCGCAAACGGCGTGTTGAGGACTTTGTTGTTAACCAGGCTTCGATAGATCCATCGACCCTTGAGTTGGTTTAAGGCTTTTGAGGTAATCATCCGGCTTCCCTTCTTTCGTTTGCTTGCGGACTCCGTCTCGCCAGCATATCGCATGCTGACTCAATCCCGCACAGGACTTTCGACCCGTTCCTGGTTTATTATCTTCGCTGTTCGATTTACAACTAGAGAAGGCATACATTCAATGGAGGAAGAAAACGCAAACCTAACATGGGAAATCCGCGTGTCAGAGGGTCGCGCCGGCACCGATCCCGAAGCGCCCGATTGGGAAGTGGCCGAATTGGAAAACGGCGTGGTGAAGAAAAACGAGGACATCTATGACAATCTGACGTACGCCGAAGCCCAGCAGATCGCGGGCATGTGGACAAAGAAGAAAGAAGACGCCGGAGTTTGAGTTCTCGCCGCTTCCCCGGATTCGATGATGGAAATGTTTCCCGCCCTGAACAAGTCGGATGTCGACCGCAACCCAATAAAGCAATTCGCCAAGTGGTACGACGAAGCAGTCGCCTTCGGCATTGCGGAAGCTGACGCAATGACGCTCGCCACGGCGACGAAGGATGGAAGGCCTTCGGCGCGGATCGTCTTGCTCAAAAGTTTCGACGACCACGGTTTTGTTTTCTTCACCAATTACGAAAGCCGCAAAGCGCAGGACCTCGCGGAGAATCCGCGCGCCTGTCTGGTCGCCTATTGGCTGCCGGTCAAGCGGCAAGTCCGCATCGAGGGCACCGTCGAGAAGGTTTCTGCAAAAGAATCTGAAGCTTATTTCCAGACGCGTCCGCTCGGGAGCAAGCTGGGCGCTTGGGCCTCGAACCAGAGCGACGTGGTCGAAAGCCGCGAGGTTCTCGAGAACAGTTATGCCGACCTTTCAAAACGCTTCGGCGAAGATGTTCCGCGGCCGCCGCACTGGGGCGGCTATCGAATTCAGCCAAACGTGATCGAGTTCTGGCAGGGCCGCGACAATCGTCTGCACGATCGTCTGCGTTACCGTTTGCAGGAAGATGGAAGCTGGCTCATTGAGCGATTGGGGCCTTGAGTCAGAACCGCCTGCGGTAGCGGGCGGTTAGCGCGCGATTGATTCGGTTCGCTGATTAAGAGTTCAACCGCCCGCTACCGCAGGCGGTTCTGACCCAGCGTCGGATGTTCGGCAACGAAGTTAATCAGCGCTTCGACATAATCCGGAAACCTCGGACAACGAATCCCGTGAGGCTCCAGCAACTCGAGCGCGCGCGTCGGGTCGTGAGTCTGCTCGAGAAAAAAATACGGCACGGCGCAATGCGGCAAGCCGGTCAGCGCCGGACTAAACGGCAGCATCAGCGCCGGCTGAACAATGCGGGCCGGTATCGTGACAGAGGATCGGCGACCGCTGAGGGTTTTCGAAATCTCGTCAAACAACTGATGGGTTGTCAGCGGCGCGGGGTCCGCGATCTGCACGGTCGCTCCGATCGCGCGATCGTCTTTAGCCAGCGCGACCATCGCCTCGATCACGAAATCGATCGGCACCAGATTCAGCCGCACCTCGCGATTGCCAATGTTCAGCAGCGTCAATGCGCCGGGCCACCTGCGCAAGTAGTGGATCAGGTAATAGATGCCGTCGTATTTCGCGGTCTCGCCCGTGCGCGAATCGCCACAGACCACCGCTGGCCGATGAATCGTAACCGGCAACTCTGACTTCAGCGCCTCAACCTCCAGCTCGGCCGTGTACTTTGTTTCTTCGTAGTAATTGCGAAAACCTGCGTCGTGGTGCAGCTCCGTTTCCAGAATCAAGCCTTTGCGTTTGCCCGCAACATAGCAAGTCGAGACGTAGTGATAACGTCGCAGATTCTCAATCGTTTTCGCGAAACTGTTGACGTTGTGTGTGCCTTCGACATTCACGCGCATTGCGAGATCGCGCTCGACCGCCAAATCGTAAATCGCGGCGAGGTGAAATAGCGTCGTCGTTTCTCGCCGAGCGGTCTCGATATCCGCTCCCGTCATTCCGAGATTCTCTTGCGTAATATCGCCTTCGACGATCTGAAGGCTGTCACTCGCGGCGCCGGTCTCTCTGGCGATCTCTTCGACCTCTTCGCGCGCTCGCTGGAGCAAGGCGGGCTGAACGAGCAAGATGAATCGCACGCGCTCGGCAGCCAGACGCTTTATCAGACGACTGGCGATGAACCCCGGAAACCCGGTAATGAAAACAGTTTCGTCAGCAAGAGTCATCTTTCAGTTTAGAGTTTAACGGCAGCCTGCCGAAACTCCCTCTCCCTTCGGGAGAGGGCTGGGGAGAGGGACTTACGGCTACACTAACGCCCTCTCCCTGACCCTCTCCCAACGGGAGAGGGAAAGGCTTCGCTAGGCCGTCCGCGGATCGCACGATTGTCGCGATCAAGTTCACCTCAGTATAATCCAAGCGTTTTGATCCAACACGGTCCGGTCTACCGCGACGCTTCAAGCTGAAAGGTTTCGATCATGATTCATAGACGCGTTACCGCGCGGCGCATCGCGCTCGTCTCCGTATTAGTTCTGGCGCCGGCCGCGATCAGCGCCGTCACGTTCGGCCTCAACCTCGCAACGGCGCAAACTCAGCGCGAATGCAACGTCCGCGTTACGCTCTTGCAGCTAAACGACGTCTATCAGTTTGCTCCGGTTGACGGCGGCACGCGCGGCGGACTGGCGCGCGTCCTGACCTTGCGAAAACAGATCATGAGCGAATCGCCGCACGCGCTCTTCCTGCTGGCCGGCGACACAATCTCGCCATCGGTCGAATCGAACACTTATCAGGGCAAGCAAATGATCGATGCCTGGAACTCAAGCGGGTTGGACTATGCGACATTTGGGAATCACGAATTCGACTTTGGCCCGGATGTGCTGCGCGCGCGCATGAGCGAATCGCACTTCAAATGGCTGGCCGCCAACGTCATCGACAAAAAGACCGGCAAGACGTTTGGCGACACCCCTGAGTTTGTAATTCGCGAATTTGACGGAGTGAAAGTTGGAATCTTCGGGATCATCCTGCCGGAAACGTTGACCAGTTCACGGCCCGGCCCGGACGTGGATATTCTCGATCCGTGCGCGACCGCTGCGCGCGTCATTCCAAAGATCCGCGCCGAAGGTGCGCAAGTGATCGTCGCGCTGACGCATCTGTCGATGGGCGAGGACAAACAACTCGCGCGTTGCTCCGGCGTCGACGTGATCATCGGCGGACACGAACACACTTTGCTGGAATCGATGTCGGGTCACGCGCCGATTTTCAAGATGACTTCCGACGCCCGCGAACTCGGCCGGATTGATCTGAACATCTCGAAAGCGACCGGCAGGCTTGAGAGCATCGACTGGCAAGTTATCCCTGTAACCGATCAGGTGAAGGACGATGCGGCGTTCGCTTCGATTAATCAGAAGTATGGCGCCCTGCTGAAGACTTTGGAGCAGCCGGTCGGCCGCACCGCCGTCGAACTCGATGTGAAGAGCGCCAACGTGCGCACGCAGGAAACGAACATGGGCGACTTTGTGGCCGATGCTTTTCGCCAGGCGACGCAGGCCGATGTCGCGCTGGTCAACGGCGGCTCAGTCCGCGCGGACTCGATCATCAGACCGGGAATCCTGACCAAGCGCGACGTGATTTCGATCCTGCCTTTCAACAACCACGTCGTGAAGTTACAAGTCACCGGCGCGGTGATTCGCGCGGCGCTCGAAAACGGAGTGTCACACAGCGTGGAAGAGTCGCAGCCCGGACGCTTCGCGCAAGTCTCGAGCATTCGCTATGCGTTCGACACCAGCCGCAAGCCGGGCGCGCGCCTGACCAGCGTGACGGTGAACGGAAAGCCTCTGGATGATCGACGCGCGTACACACTGGCGACGACGACTTATCTGGCCGTGGAATTCGGCGACGGTTACGAAATGTTTCGCGGCGCGACCTTTTTGATTGGGCCCGGACAGGCGCAACTCGAGACGGATATTTTGCAGAAAGCGATTGCCGCCGTGCCGGCGATCGCGCCAAAGCTTGACGGACGAATCAAGCGCGTTGACGCGACGAAGGATCAGAATCCGTGCAAGTGAGTTCTTTGCACCGTGCAGTCACCGTCGAGACGCGCTAGAATCGCAACTTGGAGGCAGAAATGAAATACAAAATCCTTTTGGAGAAATCGGAAGAGGGCTACAGCGTCTCTTGTCCCGGTCTGCCCGGGTGCTGGTCTCAGGGCGAGACTGAAGATGAAGCAATGGAAAACATTCAGGACGCCATTCGGGAATACTTATTTGTGTTAGACCAAATAAGCAAATGAAAATCTTCAGCGTCATACTTTCGATAACGCTGAGCCTGTCAGTGTCGGCTCCACTGAGCGCCCAAACCGGAGTCGATCGTGATCTGCTCGCCGAGATTTCCAAAATCAAAGCCATCGACAATCACGCGCATCCTTTGAAGTACGTTTCTGAAGGCGAGAAGCCGGACGACGAATTCGATGCGTTGCCGCTCGACGCGATTGAAGCGTTTCCCCTGCCGCTGCGTCTGAGTCTGACGAATCCGGAATTCATCCGCGCTTGGCATGATCTCTTCGGCTACGCTTACGACGACATGAGCGAGGCACACGTTGCGGAGTTGCTAAAGACCAAACAACGCGTGATGCGTGAACGCGGCGGTGCGTTTCCTGCGTGGGTGCTGGATCAGCTCAACATTGAAACGATGTTCGCCAATCGCGTGGCGATGGGTCGCGGTCTGACGGCGCCGCGCTTTCGCTGGGTCGCGTTTGACGATGCGCTGATCTTTCCGCTGAACAACGACGCCGCAAAGCGATTCAATCGTGACTATGCCGCGTTCTATCCCGGCGAAGAGCACTTGCTAAAGCGATATCTAACCGACCTAAAGCTCGCCGCGCTGCCATCATCGCTGAATGAATATCTTAAGAAAGTTGTTACTGCGACTCTCGAGCGACAGAAACAGAGCGGCGCGGTGGCGGTGAAGTTTGAAGCGGCATACTTGCGCAAGCTCGACTTTGACAATCCTGACGAAGCGAAAGCGCGCGCGACTTATACTCGATTTGTGAAAGGCGGCGAGCCACCTGTCGCAGACTACAAAGCGTTGCAGGATTTTCTTTTCTATTACGTTGCGCGCGAAGCCGGCCGTCTCGGAATGGCGATACACATTCATTGCATCTCTGGCGTGGGCGGGTTCTATCGACAAAGCGGGAGCGACCCAGTGTTGCTGGAAACGGCTTTCAATGATCCGACTTTGCGCAAGACGAACTTCGTTGTCGTTCACGGCGCCTATCCGTACACGAAAGAGATGGGCCAGCTGCTGAGCAAGCCAAACGTCTATGCAGATTTTTCCGCGCAGACTTTCTTCGCCTATCCGCGAGAGCTGAGCGACATTCTCCGCAACTGGCTTGAAAGCTATCCCGACAAGGTCCTGTTCGGCACGGACGCTTTCTCGTTTGGTCCGGCAGTCGATTGGGGTGAAGTCGCGTGGCTTTCGAATACCACCGCGCGACAAGCTCTTGCATTGGCGCTGACAGGAATGATGAACGATGGCGAGATCAATCGTGAAAGGGCGAGCGAGCTGGCGCGGATGGTTTTGCGTGAGAATGCGATCAAGCTTTACGGATTCAAATAGCATCACGCTTTGCGCCTTTGTATGAAATGCGTTTTCGCAAAGTCATAGTTCGCGCAAAGGCGCAGAGACGAACTTGAGGCGCAAAGAAAATCCTACCTCACTTCAACTTCAACCGGCGCGGCGTCGTGCGACTCGTAACCAAGCGGCCAGTTCGAAATGTTCACGCCGTAAAGCCAATCCGAATCCGGCGTGACTGCGAAGCGAATCAAAAACGGCAAGCCACGCGCGGCGCGCAGACGCACCGACCACGCATCGATCTTCCATTCCTGAATCAAAGGCGCTTTCGGATCTTCCGCCGGAATCAGACGCGAGCCGCAATCGGTTCCGTTAACGAACAGCGTGACGCGCGTTTGAATCCACGAAGGCTTTGCGTCCACCGGCAAAACCGGTTGAATGTGCGCGCGCACGACGATTTGCCCGACGCGGCGGTGGTCATTGCGAGCAGGAACAACGTATTCAAAATAGCCGGCGCCAGCGCCCCAAACGTACCCGTTGCCCCCACCGAGTTTTTCAAACCGTCCGCGCACGACCGTGTTCGGCCAGAAGCGATACAGGATCGTTCGATCAGGTTGATAGTTGACCTGAGGTTGCGCCGCGCGATCGTTTTCCGACTGGGCAAAAGCAAACTGTCGCGGTATCAGATGCTGTCCCGCATCGAGCACGGACCTCGGCGGCCAGGCATTCGACAGCGAAAGAAATAGATGCGCGCCGCTGCTGATTTCGGCAATCAGAGGCCAGTCGCGCTTCGCCGAATACGTCACGCCGTAACCGCGCCCGGCATCGGGCGTCAGAATCCAGAACATCGCCCCGCCTGCGCCATCGCGCGCGGCGCTTTCAAAGTAAGAACGAAACCACGAGGCTTGCGAAAAGCCTTTGTAGCCATCCGGGCCCATGCCAAATTCGCCAAACACCAAAGGCTTGCGGATCGAAAAAGCGGCCGCGGCACGATTCTCGATGAATTCGCCGAGCGCTTGCGGCGAATCGACAAAGCTGTCCGTGTCGTCGCGTGGATAGTTGTGCACGTCGCAGTAATCGATCTGCGGCAGCGCGTGATCGGCGAGCCATTCGCGTCGCTCCGCCGCGGAGCGATAGCCCCAATCACCCGGCGCGATCAGGTGATCGGGATCGAGCGACTTCAAATAAGCGCTCATCTCGGCCAGCCACGCGCGGCGTTCAGCCCAACGTCCGGTCAAACACTGCGCTTCATTCATCAACTCGTAACCGAAGATGGTCGGGTCGTCGCGGTACATCACTCCGGTGACGCTGTTGCGACGCGTCGCAATCCGCTCGACGTGCGTGCGATAAAGCCGGCGCGCCGTCTCGTTCGTATAAAACTGCATCGCCTTCTCGATGTTGATGCCGAAGGGCGACTTGTCATCGTCCGCGCCGTTGATGCCGGCCCAGCGCAGATACTGCGTCACGCCACCGGTGTCGCGCCACCAGTTCCCGAGACAGAGCTGCACGCGCAAACCGTTCTGCGCCGCTTGCTCCAGCACGAGATCGAGGAACGCAAATTCGTCTTCGTTCCATTCATCGGGCTTGTTACGAAATGAATGGGTGCGCGGCCAGTCGTTGTAATCTGCGATCGGCTTGACGTCGTCGGGGCCGCCTTCGCCCGAAGCCCACACGCGCACGACTTTGATTCCGGCTTGCGCGGCCTGCCGCAGAGTTTCTCCCATCAGTCGGCGATCGTCATCGCGGTACATCACCGCCACGTTCGCGCCGACAAAGCGAAACGGCTTTCCGTCGAGCATGAACCTGGCGCCGTTGGCTTGCACGAATCCGGGACGAGCGGGCCGGGCGCGATCTTCGGCGCCGCGCCAGCGCGACAGCGCAAACAAAACCGCCGCGCCCGCAATCAACGCGCACGCGGCGAAAAGAAACTGTCTCTTACCCATGAAGGCTGAATGAAGCTTCGCCTGGCCGCGCTAACGTGGGCTTGTCAGTCTCACAAATCCCATAATGGCGCAGATGGCAGCGAGCACGACAAAAATGTTGAAGAAGGTGAGAATCGCAAACACTGTCTTGACGTCTTTCAGAATTAAGCCAAAAGCCAACGCCAAAAACTGCAGGTGAAACAGCAACAAGCAAACGGCCGCGAAAGAAAACCAGCGCGTCGAGGCGCCGAACGCGCGCGCGCGCGCAAACCCCAGCACCGCCGCCATCAGCCACAGGATAGCGCCCGCGACTAACGACCCGAGCACCACCGGAACGAAATAAGACGGCTCAGTGAAAGTGGTTTCGACCTGATCGGCAGCCTGGAAGAAGATAAGCAGGGCAAGAATCATTTAGCTACTCCTATATCAGTATCACCTGCACCGGGGCCCCCGGCGGAGCATCTCCGCTGGGGTGGTCGATAGCGGGTGGGTCCTACTTCTTGTCGGTACCACCCGCGTGAGCGAGTGGGTTTTCACTATAACCAAAAACGAAATCGCCGTTTGCGCCAGTGATTCGACTCCAAGCGCAAACGGCGTCACGATCATCATGCTTCACGGCCGGCTCGGAATCCTTCCAGCTCAAACCGGCATCTGGTCGCGCTCGCATCCGCGAGTCTATTGCAAGCAATCATCTGGTCTCGCGCAGTGATTCTCGCAAACCCTTCTACTGGGTGATGTGAATTTCCTCTTCCTTGTTCACGTGCCGCAGGAACAGCAACAGCGCGCAGGCGCAGAACACCAGCGCCAGCACCACCGCAATCCATCCCTGCATATGTCCGCCGCTGGGCGTGTTGTCGGTGACGAACTTGTAGAATTCAAAAATCGCGCCGCCCAGCGCGGCCAGACCGACAATTGACAACAGAAAGTCAACCATAATCAACCTCCCCGTTCGCTCAGTTTTCGATGAAGGTTACAGAAAAAACCCTCGGCCCAGATGAATCCGTTTTGAACGGCTGCATGTTAACGCCGGGGCATGGATTAGGCAAGCGATTTTAGCGGGGAACGATTACTGATAAGGCGGGTGGGCGTTTCCACACCGAAACGGTCACGACGACCGGCGGATGATCTCAAAATTGAGGTTTACGGCCGACTGATTAGGGCTTGATTGTGATCGCGCCGGCTAAGTAAGAGAGTTCGCCGGTTACAGACTGCAAGCGAATGCTGTAATCGCCGGCTGTGGCATCGAGCGCGACGGTAACCTGGAAGCTGATGACTGGATAAGGTGTCGCGAATTCTTCGGACGATAAAGTTTCGGGAACGACTTTGATCAGCGGCGAGCTGATCGAGATACCAGTCTCGGCAATTTGATCCACGCCTTCGCCGCCAACATACATCGTAAAAGTCTTTCCCGCCTCAAGCGGCACGGCCACCGTTGACAGTTCGGCGTTGAGCCCAATCATCCGCGGACGGATTGTCGCCGGCGGATCGTTCGAAAGAAGAAAGACCGGTGCGGCGCTCAGGTTCACGCCAGATTTGACTACCAGCGGCGCGCGCGAAATCTCGAACGCGCGCACGAGCGAAGAATTTGCCAAACTTTCGGATTCTGCCGCGCCAATATCCGATCCAGCCAGGAGTCCATTCGCGCTTTGCGCAATCAAACGATAAGACCCCGGGGCGAGCCCGCCGAGTTGATAATCCCCAGAGACAGACGCAATCGCGCCGGCGACGACCTTGCCCGTTTCAAACTCTTCGGCGAATACCACGACGCCGGCGGTATTAGCTGTCGCGGCGCCGCCGCCACGGTTAACTAAGAGCTTGCCTGAGATCGAACCAGTTTCAGCCGCCGAGCCGTAGAGAGCTCGCGCGCCGGCAATGTCATCCGCGGACAAAGCGCGTTGCGTCAGTGCCGGCAAACCATAGACCCCGTTCTTTGCCTGGCGCGGTTGCATCGTCGCGCCAATCACCGCCGAGTGTTCGAGTCCGAGCAAGTGACCGACTTCGTGCGTAAACGTCGATTCGAGATCGTATGTGCCCGCCGTGCCGTCGCTGGAAAAAGTTTCGGCGGGATTCAGCGCGATGTCGGCTTCAACGATGGCGCCGCCGGAATCGTAAAAGACTCGCGTCCGGCCCGGGCTGTCCGACGCACCGAACGCCGCGAGGTTATCGATGGAAACTGTGATCAGATTGACGCCATCGCCGGCGTTCTGAGGGCTGATCGAGACGGCCGAAGAACTTGTTTCCAAGAACTGAATGTTCGCCACCGCGGCCCAGTGTTGCAGCGCGCGCTGGGCCGCGCCAATGACGTCGCTGCCGACTTTGATGTTCGGCGGCGGCGCACTGAGCGAGCGCGAGAAGGCAACGATGATCGGGTTAGCGAGCCAGCGCCGCGCGACGATGCCGGAGGCGTCGTGATAATGGAGCGAGTAGGCCGAGGCGGGCAAACTCGCGCCCAGCATCAAAACCATCGTGGTCAAAGCGCTGATTGCTTTTCGAATCATCGCGGTCTGGGTGGAGACGTTCAGTTTGGTTGTGGCACGCGCATCCTGCGCGTGCTTCACGGGCGGGACGCCCGTGCCACTTCGCATCTTATCACGCGCGCCCGCGCTTGTAAGCGAAAAAGCTGCCCTGGCGCCCTTCTTCTGCCTGAAGTCGCGTGGACAACCTGCGATGCGGCGCGGTAATCTTAACCAGCTCGGGTGTATATTTGCTTGCCGCACGGCCAGTTCTGAACTAACGACTGAACCGCCGGCTTAATTTTTCGAAGGGCCCTACTTCTCGCGTCAAGAAAATAGTTTTCGGAAAACTTTTCAAATACATGCCACTCTCTTCGTTGTCTGAAAGCCGAAAGGTTCCCAAGTCGCTGGCGTTCATTGCGCTGCTGGGGCTGCTGCTAATCGCGGCGGTGGCATTTACGCCGAACTCAAGCGCGGGCCTTCAATCTTCGCGTTCAGTCAATTCAAACGGCGGTGCCTTAGGAGCAAAACGCAGCCGTCCGGAATTCGTTCCCGGCGAAGCGCTGGTGCGCTTCAAGAGTGACCGAGCATTCGAAGGCTCGATGTACATGCCCGTGCCCAGCGAAGGCGCGCCACAAAAGCTTGGCGAAATCCAAAGCATGGTTGGGCAGGAAGAAATTCTGGTGCAGGTCGATCGATTTGCCGGATCAGATTTGGTTGACGGATTGCGAATTGCTCACGCGGCGGACACCGGAAAAGCTATCGCCGCGCTCAGGGCGCGAGACGATGTGGTCTACGCCGAGCCGAACTACATCGTTCATCCCATCAACACGCCGAACGATCCGTGCTTTCCACTGAACAATTTGCCGGGCTGCCAATCTACAAGCTTGTACGGAATGACCAACATTGCCGCGCCGCAAGCCTGGAATATCACCACCGGAGACATCAGCGTCGTGGTCGGAGTCATCGACGTGGGCATCGACATAAATCATCCAGACCTGCAAGCGAACATCTGGACTAATCCCAGCCCGGGATCGATCACCGAATCCAACGGGCATCGCATCGCAGGCGATCTGCACGGATATGACTTCATCAATAACAGCGGAACCATTCCGGTCGAAGATCACGCCACGCACGTGGCGGGCACAATTGGCGCGGTCGGCGATAACGGCGTGGGCGTGGTCGGCGTCAACTGGCAAGTAAGCCTGATGTCGCTGAGGTTCATTGATGAGTTCACCAACAACGGCAGCACCGCCGACGCCATCCGCGCTTATAACTATGCAAAGCAGATGCGCGACCTTTGGGTTAGTTCTTCCGGAACGCGTGGGGCCAACATTCGCGCCTTGAATGCGAGCTACGGTGGCGGCGGCTACTCCAGAGCGGAAGCGGATGCGTTGGGCGCTGTAGGCCAGTCGGGAATTCTGTTCGTGGCGGCAGCGGGCAATGAGCGCCGCAATACCGACAACGCTGGCAACTACCCTTCGGGTTACAACCTCCCGAATATGATTTCCGCCGCAGCGACTGACCAAAACGATCAACTGGCGGCCTTTTCCAACTTTGGTTCGCATTCAGTGTTGATGGGCGCGCCTGGCGTCGGTATTCTCAGTACGACTCCGAATAACACTTACTCGGTTTTTAGTGGCACCTCGATGGCCACGCCGCACGTTACCGGGGCTGCGGCTCTGCTTTGCGCCGCTAATCCAAACCTGAGCGTGAACCAACTGCATGCGCTGCTGGCATTCAACGGTGACGTGGTTCCTGCGCTACAGGGAAAGACCCTGACCGGGCGTCGTTTGAATGTCTTCAAATCGCTGCAAGCTTTGAACGAGAACGACACGACACCACCCGGCACGGTCGGGAGTTTTCGCGTTACCTCGCAGACCGGTCGCACGATCAACCTGGCGTGGACCGCGTCCGGAGATGACGGGCCGGCGGGGCAGGCATCGCTCTATGACATCAGTTTCACCGATCAGTTTACCGGCGCGCTGATTCCTTTGACCACGGTAGCGCCGGCGGCGTCCGGCTCGCCGCAAACGCTCAGCGTTAACATTCCGTATCGTCACATCTCGGGCTCTATTAAGTTGCGTGAGTTCGACAACGTCGGTAATGAGGGCACGCCCGCGACTTTTCCGGTGAGCGTCGATCGGGTGGTTGCCGATCCGTACGCGACCACGCTCAGCTCGCCGGCGGCGCTTTCGAGCGGAGGAACAGCGCTGGGACTGACTTTTGACGATCGTTATCGCGAGAATTATCCGTTGCCTTTCAGCTTCCCGTTCTTTGGCCAAACTTTCCCCACGGTCACAATCTCGACGAACGGCAATCTCTATTTTTCCGCGCCGCGAAAGCGATCAAACGGTGACGCCGACGATGTGCCAAGCTCCATCGGCGACCTGTCGACATTCAAGATGATTGCGGGCATGTGGGACGATCTGGATCTGCGCACGTGCTTTAGATCCGACGCGGACGTGTATGTCGTTCCTCCTGATAGCTCACATCCTGATCGCATCATTTTTCGATGGCAGGGCGTTCCGTTTACCAGTTCTACCTGTCCGTCTTCCCCTTTGACGGACCCAAAAAGCTTCATCAACTTCGAAATTGAACTGAACTCTAACGGCACGATCAAGACGCGCTACGGGAGCGGCAACACGAACTTGTTTCCCGTGGTGGGCATCTCAGGCGGCGAGCCCGACGTTTACGTAGCCGATGCTTTGACTTCCGAACTGAGTCCGATGAGTTTGACAAATGCGCAGGGCGCAGTCTTCACACCACGGGCGTTAGTGCCCCTTCCAGCAATCCAATTCAGCTCCGCCTCCTACACGGTGGGAGAAGGCGATGGGCGGGTGAACATATCTCTAACTCGCTCGGGCGATACGACCAGCAGCGCCAGCGTTAGCTTTGCGACGAACGATGCGGCTGGCTTGCAGAACTGCAACGTCTTCAACGGCATCGCATCGCCTCGCTGCGATTACATCAACACCATCGGCACCTTGCAGTTCGGCGTGGGAGAAACATCGAAATCATTCTCAGTGGCGATCATCGACGACTCGTACGCCGAAGGAACTGAGAATTTCACTGTCAGTCTTAACAATCCATCGGGCGCGACGCTGGGCACACAGTCAACCACGACCGTGATGATCGTCGACAATGAAACCACGACCGGACCTAATTCGATCGAGCAGACGAACTTTTTCGTGCGCCAGCAGTACATAGACTTCCTGAATCGCGAACCCGACCCGCCGGGCTTTGCCGGCTGGGTGAACACCATCAACAACTGCAGCGGCGATACCACGCAATGCGATCGGATACACGTCTCGCAACTGTT
>DASZZL010000168.1:0-18630 GCA_035545035.1 Pyrinomonadaceae bacterium | reverse complement strand
GGCGACAGGCGCAGGTCATCGCGGCCAGGCAAAGCGCCGCGGTTACGACGAGAATAGTCTTCGTCCCCAAAGAAATCGCAAAGGTCTTAAGCATGAAACCGCCATGTATCTACGCCGAAAGAGGATTCCGAGTCAAATTGCGAAAGGACCCGACGTGGCAGAACCCCGACCGTCAGGGAGGGTGCTCTCACCTTTGATCGGCGAAGCAATCGAGGATGCACCCTCCCTGACGGTCGGGGTTCTGCCACTCGAGTCGCTACCGCTAATACAGCGACACCCTAAAAACCGGATGAGCGCTGCAACGTGTGGTCGCAGCGCTCATCCATTTGCGTGGTTACTGTCCTCACCCCAGCAACCACTTGAGACGGAGGATCCACCAACCGTCTCTTCTTGCCCCACAATATACATCGCAACACTTATGCCGCGCAAGAGTGATCTTTCCGCACTCTGAAACCTTTGTAAACTTGCGATTTTGACGGGCTGTGAGAGGTTCGCGAGGCTTCCGAATGAAGATTTTTCACTCATCGCAAGGTAAGATTTTCCTGGCCAGCGCGCTTCTCGCGACTCGGCGCCAATGTCAATCGCTCCCTGACGCTCATGAACCGTCAGCGCCGAGTTCTGTGCTGATCGCTTCAGCCAGCGCGCTGGCGTGCGCTTTAACTTCGTCTTCGCTTTCTCCTTCAATCATGATGCGCGCCAACGGCTCAGTGCCCGAGTAACGCAACAGCAGCCGCCCCCGATCGCCAAGCTTTTCCTCAACTTGGCGCGCCAGACGCTGAACGGCAGGAAGTTCTTCAAAGGAGCGCTTCTCGCGCACGCGGACGTTAACCAGGATCTGCGGGTAACGTTGAAAGCCTCCGGTCAATGAAGTGAGCGACTTCTGCTGCTCGCGCATGGCTCGCAGCAAGCAAAGCGTCGTAATCATTCCGTCGCCGGCTAAACTCAATTTCGGAAAAATGATGTGGCCTGATTGTTCGCCACCGATTGCCACTCCGGTGCGAGTCAGTTCGTCGAGCACATACTTGTCGCCGACGTCGGTGCGCGCCATTTTGATGCCCCGCGAGCGAAGCGCGATTTCGAGCCCGACGTTGCTCATCACAGTCGCAACCACAGCACCACCTGTTAGTTCCCCACGCGATTTCAGATAGTTAGCCATCACCCACATGGTGGCATCGCCATCAACCAGCTCGCCATGCGTATCGACGAACAACGCGCGGTCTGCGTCACCATCGAAAGCCACGCCGAGATCGGCATGCTTCGCTAGAACCGCTCGCCGCAAAACACCTAAGTGCAATGAGCCACAATCGCGGTTTATGTTGCGGCCGTCGGGTACATCGTTTATCGCGACTACCCTGGCGCCCAGACGCACCAGGAGTTGCGGCGCCAGCTCGTACGCGGCCCCGTTGGCGCAATCAACAACGATCGTCAGATCAGAGAGAGAAAGATCATGAGCAACATCATGGACCAGGTAATCGAGATAGCGCGTCCGCAGTTCGGCGGCATTTTGTTGATCGTCAGAGTCGGTTTGTTCGCGATCGTCGGGTTGGGCATCGCGAACGACGCCTTCGTCAATGATCTCTTTCTCAATTAGCCGTTCGGTCGCATCGTCGAGTTTGCGCCCTGACGGATCGAAGACTTTGATGCCGTTGTCTTGGTAAGAATTGTGCGAAGCGCTGATTACGACTCCGGCGTCAGCGGGCAGAGTGCGCGCGAGGAACGCGACGCCCGGCGTCGTAATAATTCCGGCTGATTGAACTTCCGCGCCGAACGCAAGCGCGCCGGCAATCAGCTCGCGTTCAATCCGCGGACCCGATTCGCGCGTATCGCGTCCAATGATGACGCGCGGAGCACGTCTGCCGATTCGTTCAGCGAGGTGGCGCGCCAGCGAACCGCCGATGGCGCGAACCGTCGGCGAATCGAGGGGGAACTTACCGGCCTCGCCGCGAATGCCGTCGGTGCCGAAGAGTCTCGTGGGTTTTTGCGTTTGCAATTCTTGCAAAGGAACCTAACAGGCTGATTGACGAGTATACCAAACGCGCCGGTGACAGCGTTCTCACTTCTTTCGCTTCACTCGACCGCGCTGCAAAAACCCCGCCAGGTGGCCTCGATTATCGATCACTCCGACCGCACCCACGCCATTGCGCTGCATCAGATCGTTCGCGGCGGCCAGCGCCGCAGACTCACTAACAAAGAGCTGCTGACTAACGGGTCGCATCACGTCGCGCGCGCGTAGCTCGCGCCAGCGTTCGCGCGGCAGCTTCTTTAGATCTTCGAGCGCAAGAATTCCCAGCAGCCGTCGATCATGAGCGACCGGAAAGCTTGTTTGACGGTGAAGCGGGAGTACTTCATCTACAAAACGGCTAATCGACAAATCCGGCTCGATCGATATAGGGGCGGACATCGCTTCCGCCACCGTCGTGGGCCCCTCGTCGCGCGCGCTTCGCACGACGCTCGTGGCGGCGCTCAACAGAAACAGTCCGATCAGCACCGACCAAAGCCCCATGAAGTAAGCATGAAACGATGGCGCTACCGCCATGTAAACTCCGAACACGATTAGCACCAGCGACACCGATTGTCCGCAGAAGCCGGCGATGCGCGTCGCGTGGCGAATGCTGCCGCTGCGCTTCCAGACAATTGCGCGCAACACGCGGCCCCCGTCGAGCGGATATCCGGGAAACAAATTGAAGATCGCCAGCAACAAATTTCCCGCGCCGATGAAAAAGAAAAACGCAGTGCCGACATTGAATTCAAACTTCGCCGTTAGCATCATGCTCCCAAAACCGATTAATGAAAAAATGAAACTCGCCGCCGGGCCGGCGACGGCGATGCGAAACTCTGCGCCCGGACTCTCTGGTTGCGTGCGCAGGCGCGCCAGCCCACCAAACGGATGCAGCACGATCTCTTCTATCTCGATTCCTTCCATGCGACCCATCAGCGCGTGCGACAGTTCATGACCAAAGACTGAGAGGAAAAGCCCCAACGTGATCGCAATTCCCAGGGTCCAGGCCATCAGATCGCCAGTCGGCGGAAGCTGTAGCGTGCCCAGCTGCATCGGATGCCTGCGCGCGTTCGCCGCAATCATCACCACGCTGATTGCAAACACGACGAACCAGCGATAGTCGATGCGCACGGGAATCCCGTAAACGCGCGCGACCATAATCTGCCGTTTGAAAAACGATTTGAGGTTCATTCGAAAGGAAAAGGGCAAAAGTAAAAAGGCAAAAAGTAAGACGCCGACCGCCGTTAGTTGTTCCCCACGCAACTGCTTTTTCTGATTGTCGGAGGGATTGTCCTTTTACCTTTTTCCTTTTGCCTTTTCCCTCACGAGCTGGTGGCGTGTTGCCAGTCAACTTCGAACAGCGGCACGGGCTGCTCGCGATTCTTGACGCTGATAGGATCGCGCGGCGTCAATTGATAGCGCGACTTCGCGGCCTTGGCGGTGACCTCGCTGACCAGAATCTCGCCGCGTTTCGCGTTGGACTCCAAACGCGAGGAGGTGTTCACGGCATCGCCGATGGCGGTGTACTCCGAGCGTCGCTCTGAGCCAATATATCCGACAGTTACTTCGCCGGTGTGAAGTCCGATGCCGATCCCGATTTCCGGAAGGCCTGCCTCACGCAGTTCATCATTGATGCTGAGCATGCGACGCTGCATAGCCACGGCTGCGTTGATAGCATTCTGCGCGTCTTTGGCCGTGACGGTCGGCGCGCCGAACAGGGCCATCAATCCGTCGCCCAGATATTTGTCCAGCGTTCCGCCGTGCGCAAAAATGATGTCTGTCATCGCCGAGAAATAGAGATTGAGCAGATGCACGATCTTTTCCGGCGCCGCATGTTCAGAAATACTCGTGAAGCCGCGAATATCGGCAAAGAGCACAGTGATCGTCTGCGTCACGCCGCCCAGCTTGAACGAGTCGGGATTCTCGAGTAGTTGCTTCACGACGTACTCAGGAAGGAACCGGCCGTAGTTGGCGCGCGCGACTTCTTCTCGGGCGAGGCGTTCATGCGCCCGCACGTTCTCGACGGCAATGGCGGTCTGCGCAGCGACGGCGCTGATCAGTTCAAGATCGTCAGGCTTGAATGCAGAGAAAGGATCCAGCCGGTCGGCGTACAGCGCGCCGTGCACTCCGGCTTCTGTAAAGAGCGGCGCGCAGATCGTTGAGCGCACTCCCTGAGAAACGATCGATTCGACGCCGGCAAATTGCTCGTCAGCCGCCGCATCCTGCGACAGCAGCGCCACCTTGTCCTTCATCACTTTGCGAGTGATTGTGCGGCCGATGGTCATCTTGCGCGCGTGAGCTTCGAGCTTTTCGTCGCGCGCGCGCGTGGCGATTGGAAACAACTTCGCTTCGTCGGCGTTCTGCTCAGTCACGATGCCTTCAGCCAGCAGAGCGATCACGCGATCCGCGGGCGTCGAACGAAAAATAATGTCGGTGGCTTTTTTGAAAATCTTGTCGAGGTCAAACCCTGAACCGAGCGCTTTGCTCATCTCGTAAAGCTCGGCGAGGATGTTTGCCTTGCGCTGCAACGATTCGAGCACCTTGTCACGCGGCGCGCCGGCAGCGGTCACGGGTTCGGGCTGGCGCAGGACCGTCGACAGCACATCTTTCGCCGACATCAAGAGCTGAGTATGTCCCAGCGGCTTGTCGTCGTAACTGAGATCGGCGGTGCGCTCTTCCTGCGGCTGCTCGAACCTGATTGTGCTGGCGCCGATCGTAACGCGGTCGCCATCTTTTAGCGGATGCTCGAGTTTCTGTTCACCGTTGACAAAGACGTGGTTGGCGCTCCGTTTGACCTCCCCGTTGACGATTACGCCGTCAATAATCATGAACGAACCGTCGTCGGTCGCCTTGATGTGAGCGTGGTGGCGCGACGCACGTGGGTCGTCGAGCACAATCTGATTGTCGGGCGCGCGGCCGATCAGGCACGGCGCCTGAGCATTGAGTTGATACTCGCCCTGGCGACCGCTGGCGTCGGTGGTTTTTACTAAGGCCATAAACGTCTAACGATGGATCCGATTCCGAAACGAAACGGAAAGCTGATTCTACAAGTAAACGCTCTTTCAGCCTAGTGTCGGCATTCTGATCTCCGGCCCGAAAAACCGGGCGACGGCCTTGCCGTGCGTCAAGGACAGTGCGATGATGGCGGCCCGCCACCGGTTTTCGTGGTCGCCTTACTGTCGCCGAGAAGGGCATTGGTCTGTGGCCCAGTGTTTGCTGCGCGTGCGCACTCATGCTCGGATAGCTTGACGCTGTGCGAGCGCCCTTGCTATGCTCGATTCAGATTCAAGAACAATCCGATAGTTTCAAGTTTCAGTCTCGCGATAGCAGATTTGTCCAACAGCCGCGCAATGCAACTTGCCGGGTGCTCGTAAAACTAAGCGGAGGTGCAAAGGTGGGCTTCAAGGTCGGCCAGAAAGTTGTTTACCCAAATCACGGCATCGGGATAATTGAACAGATCGACCAGAAGCAAATTGGCGCGGTGGCGCTGCCCTTCTACACGCTTCGTCTCGCTGCAACGAACTCGCTGGTTCTGGTTCCGGTTTCCAATGCTTCTGAAGTTGGCCTGCGTCGTCCGATTACGTCGGGCGAATGCGATGTGCTTTTCAAAGCTCTGGCCAGCGACTTTACAACTCCTGCCAACGATTGGAAGGATCGCTTCAAGGATTTTTCCGAAAAAATGCGCACCGGCGACATTTTTGCAGTTGCCGACGTGCTCAAGCATCTTAGTTACCTCAGCCAGGTTAAGCCGCTGTCGTTCCGCGAACAACGGATGTTCGAGCGGTCGCGGTATCTGGTCGTCTCGGAGCTGGCCGCCGTTTGTCGCCAGCCGGAGTGCAACATCGAACCCCGCGTCGATCAGGCATTGGTGCAGGCCTGCGCCCGGCATGAGCGCCGGCCAAACGGCAAGGCCCGTGTCGCAGCCGCTGCTGCCGGAGTCCATTAAAGCCGCGCAGAATCCATCGATTTTCGCCATCCCTAAAGGCCACGGACATCCGCTTCTCCACAAGGCCGCCCGATGTGCCGGGCGTACGCCGTGATATGATGTTTCTCTCGCTTTTTGCTACCCGCAATGGATGATCCAGCTTGTAGTTTCCTGGCCCTGCTGGCCGGCGAAGTCGCCGGTCAAGGCTCGACCACTCTGATGATGGTCGTTGCCAAGCTTGTCGCTGTTCTGTTTTTCGTAGGCGCCAACGCATTTTTTGTCGGCTCGGAATTCGCGCTGGTTTCAGTGCGCCGCACTCGGCTCGAAGCGCGCGCCGCCGCGGGCAGTCGGCGCGCGCGCGCCGCGCTGCGCTTGATCGGCGATCCAACGTCTTTCATTTCGGCAACGCAACTCGGGATCACAATCGCTTCTCTGGCGCTTGGCTGGATCGGAGAGCCGGTGGTGGCCAGCCTTTTGCAGCCGATCGCATTCCAGATTGCGTCAGCGGGCCGCGCGGGTTATGTGGCCCACCTGCTCGCCATCATCGTCGCATTCGCGATGATTACCTTCCTGCACATTGTGCTCGGTGAGCTGATGCCCAAGATGTTCGCGCTCGAACGCGCTGAAGGATTGGCGTTGTTCGCGGCGCGACCGCTGGAATTGTTCGCCAAAGTTTTTCGCGCGCCTCTTTGGATTTTCAATCGCACCGGCGCGAGGCTCGGCCGCCTGATCGGACTAAAGTCATCGCTGCAACACGCCGCCGTGTACAACGAAGCGGAGTTGCGGCAGTTGGTCGACATCGCACGCGAGAGTGGTCACCTGCGCGCCGAAGAACGCCGCTTGATCCACCGTGTGTTCGAATTCTCAGACACGCTCGTGCGCGAGGTGATGGTCCCGCGTCCGGCGATTGCGGCCCTATCGGCCGACTGTTCGCTGGCGGATATCACGCACGCCTTTCAGCAGCATCGTTATTCGCGCTTGCCCGTGTATCGCGAATCGCTCGATGACGTGGTGGGCTTCATTCACAGCAAAGATGTGACGAAGTTTCTTTTGCGGCCGGAAGAATTTCGCCTCGAAAAGGTTTTGCAACCGCCGATGTATGTCGTGGACACAGCGCGTCTGGAGGATGTGCTGCGTCAAATGCAGAGAGCCAAGACGCATTTCGGATTCGTCGTGGACGAGCATGGCGGAGTTGAAGGCATCATCACGCTCGAAGACCTGCTCGAAGAGATTGTCGGCGAAATATCCGACGAGCACGACGAAGAAGTTAACGAGCAGATTACTGAAACAGGCGAGCGCAATTATCTCTTGGATGGGGCGCTGGCAGTTCGCGATCTCAATCGCCGCTTGAAAACTTCGCTTCCTGAGTCCGAAACTTATACGACCATCGGCGGTTTTCTGATGAACGTCGCCGGTCACGTGCTGCAACCCGGTGAGACGATCGAGCACGACGGCTTGCGCTTTCACGTCGAACGCGTCGAGCGCCGGCGACTGGTGCTCGTGCGGCTTGAATTGCCGGAAAAAGCTGCGGAACGGCATGAGGAGACTGCTTCCGGCGAAGTCCATGCATCGCGGTGAGCAATCAGGATTATGAAGCGCGGAAAAGATTGCTGCTGAATCGCTGTTGATCGTCCAGCCAGGTGCGCGTCAGTTCAAAGCCGCCTTGCGCGGCCAGAGTTGAGAGTTCGTTGAGGTCGTATTTGTACGCGTTCTCCATGTGAATCCGGTCGCCAGCCGCGAACGAAATCCTCAGATCGAGTCGGCGAATGTCGACCGATTGCGACCGCAAGCTTTCCAGATAGACTTCGACGCAGCCGGCTCCTTCGTTATAGACCGATCTTAATCCGAACGCCCACAGATCGAAGTTCCCTCCGAGTTCGCGATTGATCCGCGCCAGTTCATTCACAATAAACGCTCGCGTTACTCCCAGCGCATCGTTGTAAGCCGCTTCGAGAGTCGCCCGATCCTTTTTCAAGTCCGCGCCCAGCAGCAACGCATCGCCTGATTTCAGCACGCCGCGAATCGCTTGCAAAAAATTGGCGGCCTCGTCTTTCTCAAAGTTTCCGATGTTCGATCCGAGAAACAAGACCAGCATCGGCCTCGTGTCGAGCGACTTCAGCGCAGTGAGCCCTTCGAAATAATCGGCGGCGTAGGCGCGAATCCTTAAGCCGGGATACGATTCAAGCAGCGAACGTGAACTCTTCTCCAACGCTGACGCCGAAATGTCCACGGGAACGAAAAGCAACTCCGCAGAATTGCGCAGCAGGGCTTCGATGATCTTGCGTGTTTTTTCCGCGCTGCCGCTCCCGAGCTCGACCAAAGTCTCGCAATCGGCGACCAACGAAACAATTTCATCGGCGTGCCGGGAAAGAATCTCGCTCTCGGCGCGCGTCAGGTAATACTCGTCTACGCGGCAGATAGCTTCAAAGAGTTGCGAGCCGAGCGCGTCGTAAAGATATTTGGCGAACAGATGCTTCGGAGTGGCTGAGAGGCCGCTGAGGATATCCGCGGCGAAATTCGCATGACCGTTTCGGCGCGAGAGATCGTGGATCACCAGGCGCGTGCGGGAGTCGGTTGGTTTTGACCCTAACAATTCTTGCCTCCGCGATTCATGGCGGCCAGATAATGACGAACGCGAATTATACGCGGGCTCAGACAAAAGCGAAAAGGAGCAGACGAGTCTCGCTCGCCTGCTCCTTTTTCTTTCGAGCAGAATGCCTTTCCGCCAAGCTCAGATAATGATCTGATGCGACCTGGTTACTACCCGGGGAGCCCGGCGCGGCACGGTCACATCGATTTGGGGAGTTGCGGGAATGGCGATGCGCGGAATCTGAATGTTCATCTCCGGTACGGCCGGCACCTGAATCGACGGAATCACAATACGTCGCGTACCGATCGCACCGGGTCGCATGAGTGTCCGCTCAGGATTCTTCTCTGGCGTGACCGTGATCGTGCGCGTATTGCGATCGCTAATGATCGTCAGCGACACTGGGCCATCGTCCTTTTTGCTGATGGCGCGCGAGACATCGCCCGGCGAAGTTACTTTCTCACCATCGACGGCGGTGATTACATCTCCGGCTTTCAATCCCGCTTTCGCCGCGGGACTGTTGTCGGTGACCGAGGTTATCAGCAGGCCACCGTCTTTCGCTCCAAAGTAATCGGCGAGTTGCTTCGTCAGCGGCTGCGTGCTCACGCCGATGCGACGATTTCCGCCGAACGCGAACGTGAATCCGCCCTCGCCCGGGTTGATTTGAATCATTCCCGGATCAATCTTCATCGGGCCCGGTGTCGTACCGCGAAAGATCTCAGGAGGCATGACGTTGCGAAATACGTTTTGCATGCCATCGTGTTTGGCGAGCGTGGCACTGACTTCCTGTTCAGATCCGCCGCGGCTAATCGTGAGCCGCACCGTTTGATCGGCCGACGCTTCGCCCACCAGCCGGTTCAACTTGCGCGCGCTGGTCACTGACTCGCCGTCAAAGCGAAGAATCACGTCATCTTTCTTCAAGCCCGCTTTTTCCGCCGGACTGTCTTTGACGACTTGAGTCACACCGACGCCGCGCACCTCGCGCATGCCGTAGCGACTCATATTTTCCTTACTGATGTCTTCAGCGTGGATGCCGAGGAAAGTGCCCCCGTCCATCATGATCGAAAACGCTCGCGACGCCTCTGGGGTCGCCGGCTCTTGAGCCTCAAGCAGCGCTTCGGGCGCCGCCGCTTGTTGCGCGAACGCAATCCCGCCGGCAATCACACCGACGCCAAGCATCAAACCAATAACCAGGGCCAATTTCTTATGGGTCATCACGAAATCCTCCGGAATGATTTTAAGCTTTCCACGCGGGACCGGTCGGCGAGTTCCAAATTGTTTGCGGGATTATTCGGCCGAGAGCTGTCGATAAACCTCGCGCCCATCGCTCATCTCAAGGCCGATCTTGCCCTCCGAGTGCGCGTGATCCAGATGCGCAACGGCTTCGGAAACAGCGAGAAAGCGATGAACGTCATCGGTGTTGGGAAAGAGGCCGCGCGAAACTTCCCAGGCGGTCGCGCCGGTCTTTGGCACCAGGTGAATGACCTGCGACTGGCGCTCGCGAATGGCGCGAACGTAGCGGTTAAAGACTTCTTCAAAGTCGTGTATCGGTTCGCCGTGACCCCCAAAAATCAGCGTCGGCGCAAAGCTGCGCACGCGGGCCAAACTGACGAGGTACTCAGCCAGGGAGCGAAAACGACGCGACGGATCGATCGGATCGGGCGAGAGCATTGGATTCGGAGTGATGCGTTTCAGCACGCAGTCGCCGGCGATCACCGTGCGGTCGGCTTCGCGCACAAACGAGCATGAACCCGGGGTGTGGCCGGGAGTATGAATCACGCGCAACAATCCCGTTTCAAACTCAAGCTCATCTCCGTCTTTCAATTCGCTGCAGTGATCGTCTTCGAGAGAATCGGCGTACTCGCGCACACTTTCATACAGACGACGCATCATTCCAATCTCTTCAGTCGGCACGCCGGCTTGCGTTAGTAAGCGCAGATTCTCTTCATGCTCCAGACGTCCGGCGCGGTGGCCGGTTTCCCAGTCATGCACGAACACCTGCGCATCTTTTGCTTCATCGCGCAGCGCGCGCGCCAAACCGCAATGGTCTTCATGCGCGTGGGTGAGAACGATGCGTCGAATGTCGGCGACAGTAAATCCGGCGCGCTTGAGTCCGTCGCGCAAAGCGTCAACGGCTTCTTTGGTCTTCGGGCCAGTGTCGATGATGGTGATTGGATCTTCGGCGATGAGATAGACATTGACCGGGCCGATGTAGAAGGGCGTGGGTAAAGAGATGGGGACGATCTTCATTGCCTATTTTCGATTGCCGATTGCCAATTTGAATTTCTGTTCTGGGCTTACCTGTTGTGCCGCCAGGCCCTGAGTGTATGGGTTGGTGCCCAGATGCGAAAGCTAAGATCGATGTACAAGATCAAAGCTCGCGCCTTTCAATTGACAATCGGCAATCGGCAATGTCTCAGTATACGTATCGGTTCGCCTCGATCATCGCGTTAGCGATCCGCTGGCGCGCAGCCACGGTGTTCATCGGTGTCATCTTTGTGAAGCGGCGCAACGCCGCCAAAAGCGTGCGCAGTTCGTCGCCTTCGGCCATGGCGGCGAGCGTGTTCTTCGCGTGCGCTTCGATGCGCTCGATGGCGTCATTGCAGAATGTGCGCGTCATGTCGGTGTAAGGAGCCGCGGCCTTCTCTCCCTGAGACCCAGCCATCTTCAGCGTCCGCAGAATCGCTGACTCCATTGCGTAGGTGTCGATGACGATGTCGGCGACGCCCATCAAAATCTCCTGCTGGTCGGCCAGCCCCATCATGTATTTCTGCGCGGCTGTGCCTAAGGTCATCAGCGCCACCTTCTTCGCGTTCATCGCCAACTTCTGCTCGGCGGCCAACAGTCCTTCGTCAAGTTCAAAGCCACTCATCGACGGCGAGAGAATCTCGTCCATCAATGCCTGCGCCGCCGGCAAAAGTGCCAGCCGTCCACTCAGGGCCGCCTTCATCAGACGTCCGGGAATCAGCATGCGATTGATCTCGTTCGTGCCTTCGAAGATGCGATTGATCCGCGAGTCGCGATAGGCGCGCTCTGCCGGATAATCCGCGGAATAACCATAGCCGCCAAAGATTTGGACCATTTCGTCGGCGCAGAAATCGCAAGACTCGGATAGCGCGACTTTGATGATGGAACATTCGGCTGCGTACTCTTCAATCGCGCGTAACTTAGCGTCCGCGTCTTTGCTGTCGCCGATCGAGGCAATGCCCGCTTCGATCATTCCGAGCGTGCGATAGATCATCGACTCGCCGACCCAAGTTCGGATTGCCATCTCGCCGAGCTTTGATTTGATCGCGCCAAACGATGAAATCGGTTTGCCAAACTGTTGACGCTCGTTCGCATAACGCACCGACTCAGTATTCATCACCTTCATTCCGCCCGCGCACATCGCGCCCAGCTTGAAGCGCCCAATGTTCAGAGTGTTGAAAGCGATCTTGTGGCCTTTGCCGATCTCGCCGAGCACATTCTCAACCGGCGTCCGGGCGTCAGAAAGGACGAGCGGCGTCGTGCTGGATCCGCGGATGCCCATCTTGTGTTCTTCCGCGCCGTGCTTGCAGCCTTCCTGACGTTCGACGATGAACGCTGAGAACTTGTCGCCGTCAACTTTCGCGAACACGATGAAGATGTCCGCGAAGCCGCCGTTGGTGATGAACATCTTTTCACCGTTGAGAATGTATTCCGTCCCGTCATCACTCAGCTTTGCGGTCGCTTTCGCGTTCATCGCGTCCGAGCCTGAGCCGGCTTCGGTGAGCGCGTACGCGGTGATCAATTCTCCGGACGCGATTCTTGGCAGATAGTTTTTCTTCGCGGCCTCCGTGCCAAAGTAGATGATCGGCAACAAGCCGATCCCGCTCTCGGCGCCGAGGGTGGTCGCGAACGAAGCGGAGCGCCCAATGTTTTCGCCAATCAACGCGCCACTAGTCTGATCCAGTCCGAGCCCGCCATACTCTTCGGGAATACCCGAGCCGATCAGACCAAGATCAGCAGCTTGCTTCACCAACTCGCGCGCCAGCTTCCAATCCTTGTTTTCGAGTTCGTCGACGCGCGGGACGACTTCCGCGTCAATAAACTGCCGAGTCGTTTCCGCGATCATGCGATGCTCTTCGTTAAAATCTTCCGGCGTGAAGACTTCGTCCGCAGTGCGATCTTCAATCAGGAAACTTCCGCCCTTGAAGATTTCTTTTTGTTCGAGTACGGCTGCCATGACTAAATCCTTTCAGGCTATGGAGTGCGGCGACTTGTCGCCGCTTCCTGCCTCCGCAAACTCAAATCCAAAGCGGTGACAAGTCACCGCACTCCAAAACTCAATTGATCCGTTCAAATATTCCCGCGGCGCCCATGCCGCCGCCGACGCACATCGTCACCATTCCATAACGGCCCTGACGGCGTTCCAATTCGCGCAGAATCGAAGCAGTCAGCTTTGCTCCCGTGCAACCGAGCGGATGACCCAGAGCAATCGCGCCGCCATTCACATTAACTTTGTCCATGTCGAGTCCCAACGTTTTGATTACGGCTAATGACTGGGCCGCAAAAGCTTCGTTCAATTCAATCAAATCGATCTGATCCAATGTCAGCCCGGCCAGTTTCAGAACTTTTGGAATTGCAAAGACGGGCCCGATGCCCATCTCTTCCGGCGGACAACCGGCAGTCGCGTAAGCGACGAAACGGGCCAGCGGTTTCGCGCCCAATTCCTTCGCGCGATCTCCAGACATCACAATTGCCGCCGCCGCGCCGTCCGACATCTGCGAAGAATTGCCGGCGGTGATCGTGCCTTTGACATGAAACGCGGGTTTCAATTTCGCCAGAGCCTCAGCCGAAGTATCGCGACGCGGGCCTTCGTCTTTGTCGAAGACAAGGTCACGATGTTGCTTCCTGCCTTTCGCATCCAGTTCTTCGACGCTGACAGTCAGCGGCACTGTTTCGTCCTTGAACTTATCTTGATCCAACGCCGCGGCCGCCCGTTGATGCGAACGCAATGCGAACTCGTCCTGCTCTTCGCGCGTCACTTCGTATTTACGCGCGACGTTCTCAGTCGCCAAACCCATATTCAAATAAAAGTCGGGATAATGATCGATTAGATACGGGTTCGGGCGAATGATGTGGCCGCCCATCGGAATCATCGACATCGATTCTAAACCACCGGCGATGATCACCTGCGCGCCATTCGTGCGAATGCGATCCGCAGCCATCGCGATCGATTGCAGACCCGATGAGCAGAAGCGATTGATCGTCATTGCGCTCGTCTCAACCGGCAAACCGGCGCGAATCGCCGCCGCGCGCGCGACGTTCATGCCCTGCTCGGCTTCGGGCATCGCGCACCCCATGATCACGTCTTCGATCTCGCTTGCCTGTAAGCCCGGCACGCGCGCGATCGCTTCCTTGATCGCGGCCGCGCCCATATCATCCGGCCGCGTGTCACGCAGAGTGCCTTTCGGCGCTTTGCCCACTGCGGTGCGAACTGCTGATACGATTACTGCTTCTTTCATAACGTAAGTCTCCAGTCTGGAGTCGCGAGTCTGAAGTCAAAGGCCCGTCCTATCGTTCGACTCCAGACTCCGGACTCAGAACTCCGGACTAATTTCTAAGGGGCTTCCCCGTCTTCAGCATATGCGCCATGCGCTCCTGTGTTTGGCGCGTGCCGATCAGCGACAGAAAAGCTTCGCGTTCGAGATCGAGCAAGTACTGTTCAGAAACTCGCGTTTCGTGATTCAGATCGCCGCCCGTCAAAATGCGCGCGAGCTTCTCGCCTATCAACGCATCGTGATCCGAAATGTAACCGGCGCGCTTCATCATGTGCACGCCAAGCTTCAAAGTCGCCAGCGCCGGCAATCCCAGCGCCAGGATGTCCGTGCGCTGCTGTGGCTGCACATAACCGCTCGACGCCAACGCGAGCACTTCTTTCTTTGCATCAGCGATCAAACGATCTTTGTTCATTGAAACCGAGTCGTCTTCGCTTAGAAAACCGTATCCGCGCGCCTCTTCAGCCGACGTCGCCACCTTGGCCAACGCGATCGTTTCGAATGCCCGTTTGACGAACGGGAACGGCTCAGCGTCTTTCAGATCGTTCGGAATCGAATCCAGCGCGCGCACCAGCATCTCTTTCGTGCCGCAGCCCGCGGGAATAATCCCGACGCCCACTTCGACGAGCCCGATGTAGGTTTCCGCCGATGCGCGCACGCGATCCGCGTGCAGGACCATTTCACAGCCACCGCCAAAAACCATCTGGAATGGAGCGACCACGACCGGCTTTGGCGAATAACGCAAACTCATGACCGACGATTGAAAAAGGCGACCGATCATGTCGAGCTCTTCCCAGTTTTCGTCCTGCGCTTCCATCAGCATCAACATCAAGTTTGCACCGACGGAAAAGTTCTGGCCCTGGTTGCCGACGACCAGGCCTACAAAATTCTTCTCGACTTCGTTGAGCGCAACCTTCAGCATCTCGAGCGTGTCGCCGCCAATCGAGTTCATCTTCGAATGAAACTCGAGACCCGCAACGCCGTCGCCAAGGTCGATCAGCGACGCGCCTGAGTTTTTCTTGATGACGCCGGTGCGATCCTTCAAAGACTTCAGAACGATCGTGCCGGGAGGATCGGATAGCGGCAGATACTGCTCGGCGGCAAAATCGAAATAGAACTGCTGCGAATCATGCTTTTTGTAGAACGACGTCGCGCCGCTGTCGAGCAGCTTCTGCACATTCGCCGGAACGCTCGCGCCTTCTTCTTTCAATTTCGCGACTGACTTCTCGACACCGATCGCGTCCCACGCTTCGAACGGTCCCAACTCCCAATTAAAACCCCACTGCATCGCGCGATCGATTTCGACTACGGTGTCGGCAATCTCCGGAATTCGATCGGCGGCGTAACAGAGCGTGCGCGCAAAAGTCTTCCACAGAAATGCGCCCACACGATCTTTCGACCACGCGAGCGTCTTGATTCGCTCTCGCGTGTCTTCGATGTTCTTGGCCATCTCAAGCGACGGCAGCTTCACCTTCTCTGACGGCCGGTATTCAAGCGTTGCCGGGTCGAGCGCCCGGATTTCCCGCTTATCCCCCGCGCTTTTCTGTTTCTGATAGAAGCCCGCCTTCGTCTTGTTGCCAAGCAAGCCGCGCTCGATCATTTTCGCGATGAACTCTGGCATCACGAACATCTCGCGCTCAGGATCGTCGGGCAGATTCTCGTGCAGGTTCTTGACAACGTGCGCGAAGACATCGAGTCCAACCAGATCGAACGTGCGGAATGTCGCCGTCTTTGGTCGTCCGACCGCGGGGCCGGTGATCTTGTCGACCTCTTCGATCGAATAGCCGTCCTCAAGCATCGTGTGAATCGCATGCAGCGCGCCGAACGTGCCGATGCGGTTGGCGATAAAGTTCGGCCGGTCCTTGGCGACGACCACGCCTTTGCCCAGACGCTGGTCGAGAAAACCAAACATCGAACACGACACTTCCGGTTTAGTCCATTCGGTGCGAATCAATTCGACCAGATGCATGTAGCGCGGCGGATTGAAGAAGTGCATGCCGAGGAAGTGCGCGCGGAAATCTTCCGAGCGTCCTTCGGCAAGTTGCTTGAGCGGAATGCCGCTGGTGTTCGAAGCGATGACAGCGCCGGGCCGGCGATGTTGCTCGACTTGTTCGTAAAGTTTGCGCTTGATTTCCAGATTCTCGACGACTGCTTCGATGATCAGATCGCAGTCCTTCAGCTTCGACAAGTCGTCTTCAAAGTTGCCGATCGTCACGAGCGAAGCGAGATCGGAAGTGAAGAAAGCCGCTGGCCTTGATTTCTTTGCGGCTTCGAAGCCGGCGCGGGCGATGCGGTTGCGATCGAGCGGTTCGGTGTTGCTAGCCCTCCCTAACGGTCGGGCTTCTGACACTTGTCCTGACGGTCGGGCTAGTGCCCCGTTATCACGCGGAACGATGTCGAGCAGCACGGTCGGGATGCCCGCGTTTGCCAGGTGGGCGGCGATCTGCGCTCCCATCGTTCCAGCTCCAAGAACAGCGGCCTTTTTGACTGTAATCATGGCGGCTAGATAATACTGAATGAGCATTCATTCAGCAAGGGAAGATGAGTCCATTTGGAACCCCTGAGCGAGCAGCATCCGGCGATGAAAGATGGCGACCAAAATGCGCAGGCAAGGATACCTGCGTAGGCAACGCATGGATGCGTACGCTCCTATGCGTGCGTCCCAAAGCGCCCACGCTGCGATCAGGTCCCGGCTTGTCCCGTGAACACGGCCTTGTCGATCTGCGCCGGATTGCCGAGCACAACGAAGCGGATGTTGCGCATGTACTTTTGCGAGACCCGCTGCACCTCAGCGGGCGTGACCGCGCGCAGCCTTTCGAGAAAATTGAGCGAGTTCCGCCAGCCACCGCCGATCAATTCGTACTGGGCCAGTTCCGCCGCCTGAGCACCGTTGGTTTCCTGGCCAATGTAGTAAGACGTCAGGAACTGCGCGATCACCGAGTTGATGTCGTCCCGGCTGATCGGCTCACGTTGCAGGCGCGTGATCTCGTTGAGCATGACTCGCACGGCCTGATTAGCGTCGACGGCCGTGACATAAAGACCGCCGATGTTCGCACTCTGATTTCGGAGAAAGGCATCGGGAGCGTACGAGAGATTCCGCTTCACGCGCACTTCCTCAAACACGCGGTCGCGCAACAGCGACGAGGCGACCCGCATCGGGTAAATGTCCGGCGAATTTATCGACGGCGCGGTGAACAATCCCTGGATGTAGTTGGTTGGCAGCGGCCGACTGGTGACCTCGACGGTCGACGAGGTGAACGCGAGCGGCGGCGGCGTTTGTGGTTTGTAATCTCCGCGCGGCAGCTTTCCAAACGCAGCAGCAATGCGCGGTTTCAGTTGCGCGGCGTCAAGATCGCCAACGATGACCAGGAGCGAGCGCGAGGTCTGCATGATCTTCTGATGATAAGCGCGCAGGTCCTCGGCGGTCAGGCGACTGACGTTCTCAGCGGTGCCTTCGGGACGGTTCAGGTAGGGATGGCCCACATAAGCAACCCGTTCCTGCAAGCGCTGCAGGTAACCGTCCGGGTCGTCGGCCTCACCCTGCAGTCCGGCCAGGATGCGCGACTGCACCAGCGCCACGTCTTCCTTCGTGAACGATGGATGCAGCGCGACGTCGGTGAAAATCTCCCACGAGCGATCAAAGTTGGCGCGGGTGCTGGTAAGAGACAGCACGGAATAATCATAGCTCGCGCTGCCGCCGATTACGGTTCCCATGCGCGAGGTTTCCTTGCGCATGCGTTCGCGCGGAAAGTTGGCGCTGGCTTCGGTCGCCGCTGAGAGCATGAATCCCTCGATGCCCGCGTTGTCGGCAGTAATGTTGGTCGATCCGCCGCGGATGAAAAGACCCGCCGACGCGGTCAAGCTGCCTTCGCGTCGCTTCACCAGGACTTTCAGCCCGTTGACATCGAATTCCGTAACCTGAGCAGCGGCCGCAGCCGCCAGCCGGGCATAGTCAACCTGGGCTGGCACTGTGCCCGGCTGCTGAGTTGCCGGCGCGGCCTGTGGCTTTTGGGCAAAGACGAACGCCGCCCTGCCTGGAACCAGAGTCGCGAACGCCAGCACTGCGACCAACGCTAATGACGAGATCCCCCGCAACCGATCAAAAACGGAACGCTCCCGCTTATCATTGACCTCTGACCTCTGACTTCTGACTTCCATGTTTTTCATTGTCCGATCAGGTCCTCCGCCTTTAGCTGAACTTGCTTCTGCGCCGGCTCAGAAATCAAAGCGATCCCGATGTGCGGCTTGCCTTGAATGTAAGTAGTGATGTAACGGCTGATGTCCCCGCGCGAAGTGCGGCGCAGATTCGTCAGATAGCCGCGGAAGTAACCGATGCCGGTCGAAGCCCACCAGAAGCCGAGCACCTTTGCGTACTCGTCGAGTTTCTCGCGCGAGTACAAATCGTCGGCCTCAAGTAAAGCTTTCGCGCTTTCGAGCTGTTCGTCGGTGTAGTAATCCTTGTCGTTGAAATGAGCAACCTCGTTGTAGACGGCTTTGATGGCCGCCCTGGTTTTGTCAGGCGTCGTTTGCAGGACGATACCGATTGGTCCGACATTGCGCTGGGTGTAGTAACTAATGCTGACGCCGTTGACCAGACCGG
>DASZZL010000167.1:0-2515 GCA_035545035.1 Pyrinomonadaceae bacterium | reverse complement strand
GCATGAAGGCGATGAATTTGCAGTGCGTCGGCAGATGCGAAAAGTCCGCGAGCGTGACGAAGTCCTGGCCAATCTGTCCGCCCAACTCACGCACTTCCTGATGCGGCCGTTTGAGAAAATCCTGGAGGAGGCCCAGCTCATGCATCAGCTCGAGCGTCGAAGGATGAATTGTGTCGCCGCGAAAGTCGCGCAGAAAATCCGCGTGCTTCTCGAGCACGACAACCTCGACGCCCGCGCGCGCCAGCAGAAACCCGAGCATCATTCCCGCCGGCCCACCGCCCACGATGCAACAGCATGTTTTCATTCTTGTTGGGTTGTTTGCCGGCACAGAGGCTCAAACGGTAGCGAGCAATCGGAGCGGGCGTCAAGAGTGATAATGAATCAACCAGGCTGCGCAGCAGCCGGCAGAGTGTTAGCCCCTGGCGAGACGAAGTCGAGCCTGGGGATCACGCGTAACTAAAACAAACCGACTGAATTTAGGATTGGAGCCTGCGAAGCTGGCGACAGACGCCCTCGGCAAGATCACACTTCTGTCGCCCGCTTCGCGGGCTGATTGATTAATTGTTGATTCCCTTTCCCCAGGCTCGGCTACGCCTCGCCAGGGGCTACATTCTGTCGCCTGCCTGCGGGCAGGCTTGGTCGCGCGAGTCTGCTTGAAGAAGTCGAGCCTGGGGCTCGCGAAGGTCGCGACGACCGACCGACATCACTCAACTCTTTCTTCGTCTAAGAAAATGATCCAATGAAAACCGATCGTCCTCGCGCGGCAACACCAGGACAAACAGCAGCAGGACTAGGCGCGGAATGACGTGAGTATGAAATTCGTAAAGCGGTTCTTTCAAAAGATGTCCGAAGGTGACAATGGCCAGAACGAAGCCGAGCGCGATCAGCGCTTCGCGAACTCTTAGTCCGAGAATGACCAGCGCGCCGGCAATCAATTCGACAAAAGGGATCGCGACGCCGACGGCCCAAAGGGACCACACCGGCAGGAACGTGTCGGCAAACGGCAGAAAATATTTTCGCGCATGCTGGAGCGGCCCCAGTTGAAAGACTTTCCAGAAGCCGGCCATGAAAAAGATCAGGCCCAGCACGAGCCGCGCGAATAATATCGCCCAACTGCGTCCATCAAATTTGCTTTGCTTCATCTGATCCATCACCCTGGCAGATATTCAAACAAACCACCTTGTTGCCGGATTACCACAAGCAACGGCTCAGGCTACCAAATTCCTTCCGTCCCGTGTATCATTTGCGAGCTTTTCAATTCCATTTTCTACTGTGCGGTGGGCAAGTTCCCCAAAACCCGACAAGGAGTTCCCCAATGCTGACCAAAACCTTTTTAGCTTTTTGCTTGTTATGCGCGTTCGTGCTAATCGGATGCAGTAAGACTGAAACGATGAATAACAGCAATTCAACCACCGGCAATTCCAACAAGGCCGGCACCACAACCACCGGCTCAACCAGCAAGGCTTCATCCACCGGCGACAAGATCGGCGTGCCGGAATGCGACGACTTCATCGCCAGGTACGAGGCATGTGTCAGCCAGGCGCCGGAGATGATCCGGGCCCAATTAATTTCCGCCATGAAGACGTGGCGCGACGACTGGCGCAAAGCGGCTTCAACTCCGGAAGGCAAAGCCGGCTTGGCCGCGGCGTGTAAGCAGGCAGCCGAGCCGCAGAAGGCGGCGATGAAGCCGTACTGCGACTTCTGAGACAGCAGAAATACTGAATCAAATGTTTCGCGCGAAGCAGCGGTTACCAACCGACGCTTCGCGCGTTGCTATGCAATCTCACGTGAGGCCGCTTCACTTCTTCGCGACCACGTCGATCTCGCTGTAGAACGTGTTGCCCCAGTCATCCGCGGTTTCCGTCACCCAACAATCGAAAAGTAGATAGCGAAACTTGCCGAGGCTGCCGCTCTTATCGGTAATGCTCACGCCGTACTGTCCGCCGTCTTCGCCGCGCTCGGGCAAAGTGCTGACGGTCGCAATGAATTTCCAACCGCAAGTAACCGGATCGACGCCGCGCTTTGGCGCGAGGTCGAGTCCTGCTTCGCTTCCGTCGCTGACGTAGAGCTTGTATAGCTGCGGGCCGCGGGCGCTTGTGTGCCACGAGTAACTGTTAATCTGCGCGATTTCAATCGCGTTGCCGAGATCGATGCGAAAGCGTCCGCCGAAACTTCGGGCATTGAAGAAAACATTTGCGCCCGGCTCGTCCTCGGACGTGGGCAACATGCCGTCGATCAAAGCATTCAAGTCAGCGCCGTTCGAATCAATCTGTCCGTCAACCAGCATTAACTTCGCCCTGGACGCGGCGTCGTCTCTCGCCGGCGACGGCACGCGCTGGAATTTGAATCCGCTGGTCGCCGCCGCGCCGGTGTTGTGATCGATTTCGATCTTGACCTGTGCCTGCGCCGCCGGCGCGAGGCTCGCCAACAGCGCCAGCGTGAATACTAAATGAGCTATCCTGGTCATCGGCGAAAGACAGAGAGCACCTGGCGTTGGGCTGCTCATTTCCGCTCG
>DASZZL010000166.1:0-52947 GCA_035545035.1 Pyrinomonadaceae bacterium | reverse complement strand
CGCTGATTCCTTTCACTATCGATTGGCGGTCAGCACTTGTGGTTTTGTCGTCCTTCATTCGCGTTGACAACTGTTGCAAAGCCCAGATGCGTCCCAGCACATCCTGATCGTGAGCGAGTTGATACATCAATTGCCCGTCTGTCTTGCTGAACAGCAGTTCCTTGATCAGCGCATCGTTGTAATCAAAGTTGACCAGCAAAGGTTCCGAGTCGACGGTGAACTTGAATGTCTGTTCTTCCTTCGCTTCAATGCGGACGCGTTCGATGCGCGTACTGTTGGCGCTGCCGATCTCGATGTCCACCGGAGTTTGAAAAAGTGCGACTTGTGGATACTGAGATTCAGGATCGGGACGTTGTTCCTGCCGCACCTTCAATGTCAGTGACTTGTTCGCCGCATCGTAGTCTTGCGTGACGCGAAAGACGGGATGACCCATCTTGTAAAGCCACTCTTCAAAGAACCAATCCATCGGCTGGCCCGTCGTTTCTTCAATCGCGATCCGAAACTGTTCGGTCTCGACCGGCTGATGCGCGTACTTCGTCAGGTAATGATTGATCGAGCGCCACCAGTTGTCTTCGCCCAGGAACGTGCGGAGCATGTGCAACACGGCGCCGCCGCGCGGGTACGCGTACGTGTCGAATACCGCATCAGGATTCGCATAGTTTTTGGTTACGATTGGCCGTCGCTGCTGGCGGTTCCAGGCCCCATAGTAGGCATCCTGGTTGCCTTTGACGTCGAGGTAGAGAAAGTCGTCATGGCCCAGACGATGCTCGTCCCACATCGCCTGAAAATACGTCGCGAAACTTTCGTTGAGCCAGATGTCCGACCAACTGCGACACGTCAGGTAATCGCCGAACCACTGGTGCGCCAGTTCGTGGGATTGCAGGCCGTCGGCGTCAGAATCGAGTTCCGTGCGCGCGTCGTGAATCATGTTGTCGGTCTGGGTGGTCGCGCTGATGTTTTCCATGCCGCCGCCGAAATCGCGCACGGTGGTTTGCGCATACTTGGCGTAGGGATACTTCACACCGGTCTTTTCGGAAAAGAACTTGACCATTTCCGGCAGGCGCGCGGCAGTAAGTTTCCCTTCTTCAATTTCATTTCGGTAAACGTTGGTCATGATCGGAATGCCGGCGTATTCGCCGGTGACCGGCACAAACTCGCCGACGATGATTGACGTGAGATAGGTCGCGTGCGGGTCGTCGATCCTCCAGTCGTAGGTGCGAGTGCCGTCCCGGTTCTCTTTCATTGAAATGAGCTTGCCGTTCGAAATCACGCTGAGCGGTTTCTCGACAGTCGCGACGATTTCCGAAGTAACAAAGTCGTTGGGATGATCGAAACAGGGAAACCACTGGTGGTTCGTCTCGGCTTCTCCTTGCGACCAAATCTGACGCGGCCGCGTCGGATCGCCGGCGCGCGGCTTGATGAAGTTCAAACCACCACCGCCGAGCCCGGCGCCCCCCGGCGGCGGCCGGTTCGTGTGATAAGAAATCACCAGCGCTAGTTGGTCGCCAGGTTGATACGCGCGATCGAGAAACACGGAAAGCCTTTCGTTCGGGGCGTCGTATTCAAACTTGAGCGGCGTGCCCGCCGCCAGCGCCACGCCTGAAACCGTCATGAACGCAGCGTCAAAATCCACGCGGCGCAAATCCTTCACGACCGGCGCCAGAGTGATCGTCGCTGTGCCGACCGCCTGCTCTCGCTCCCAATCGAAGCGCAGATCGAGCTTGATGTTGCGCTGATCGTAGTCGTGCGAAGGGATGTATCGCGGCGGCGGGAAAGGACGCTGCGCGAGCCGCGCCGTTGGTTGCGGCGTCGGTGAAGGCGCCGGTTGTGCTTGTCCGAACGCCGCGGTTGCGGCGAGGCTCAGCAAAGCGCCGGCCAGAAAACACTTCTTCGCGGCTCTCTTGAATTCGAAACGTGATTGCATAGCAGTCTCCAGGATTAACTCTAGATTCGGCGGACGAAACGGAGTGAGGATTCTGGCATCACGCTTTGACAAAGACAAGCGCGGCGAATCGATTCAAGCAATTCAGCGATAAGGTAAGAGAGAGGGGAAGAAGATTCACTCGGTCGCGCCCGAAACGCGCGCGCGTTCCGCGTTGGTCCAATCGCAAAGTACTTTCACATCGGCCGGTGAGACCTTTGAACCCGGATGAAGCGGCGTGTATGTACTCAGAGGCATGCCGCCATCCGACACTTGATCGCAAATTTGCTGAAGCTTCTTGCTTTGACGATCTTGATCCAGCCGGGCCCATTCTGAAAGATTCAGACGCGGCCGCCCTTCGTTGACGTGATTGACGATAAACCACGACACTGGCGCGACATTCGTGTACCAGGGCCACACGGTTTTGTTTGAATGACAATCAACGCACGAGCGATTGAAGATCGCGGCCACCTGCGGCGGCATTTGCGTACGCGCGAAGATCGTCTGCGACTCGTCGACGGCCGGATTCGTTCTGGCCGGCCGCACGAATTGAATAGCAAGAAACAAAACAACCAGGCTAACAACGAACCATTTGACGATTCGCTTCAACATTTTCATCTTCGCCATGACTCCCGATCAGATCTCTCACTTGCTCAGAATGATCATCACATCGTTGTCTTTCAGATTCGCGACCACAATATCGGCCTTGCCATCGCCGTTGAGGTCCCCAATGGCAATGCTCGATGGCTGTTGTCCGACGGCGATGGGAGAACCCGGGGCAACGGTTAATCCACGATGGCCACCGAGCAGAACCGTCACGCTGTCGCTGCCATAATTTCCGACCGCCACGTCCATGATCCCATCACCGTTGACGTCGCCGACAGCCACGTTCGTCGGCGCGCGCTCAGACTTAAAAGGCGAGCCGGGCGCAGGCTTGAATGTTCCGTCCCCCGTTCCAAGCAGAATGGTGATCTTATCGTCGCTCGGATCGGTGAGATGGCCCGAGTAGTTGGCAATTGCTAGATCGAGAACTCCATCGCCATTTAGATCGCCGATAGCAACCGCGAAAGGTCGCGGGTTGGCAGCAAAAGGCGATCCGGTCGGTTGTGAAAAGCCGCCTTTGCCATCGCCAAGCAGAACGGTCACGTCGCCACCTTCGGTGTTCGTAGTGATAACGTCGGCGAATCCGTCTTTGTTAACATCTGCACTGCGAACTCTTTGATAGGGCATTTGGCCGACCGCAAACGAAACTCCGGGAGACGCAAAGTTTCCTTTGCCGTCGCCAAACACGACGGTCACGCGGTTGTTTCCCCAATCGTCAATCACAAAATCCAGATTGTGATCGCCGTTGAAGTCTCCGAAGGCGATGCCGTGCGGATGAGGCCGACTGTTGACAGTAAATGGAGACTTCGGCGCTGGTGCGAACGCACCTCGACCGTCGCCGAGCATCACGGTGACGTAATGCGTGTCGTGATTCGCGAACGCGAGGTCGAGCTTGCCATCACGATTCACGTCCCCGACAGCGATGTCGTTCGGATTATCTCCCGCAGGGAAAGGCGAGCCCGTCGCTTGGGTTAATCCGCCTTTGCCGTCGCCCAGGAGAATCGTTACGTTCTTGCTTCCGGAATTAGCCACCGCAATGTCGAGCTTGCCGTCGCCATTAAAGTCGGCGAGGGCCAGGCTGGCGGGAGCAGTGCCGACGGCAATCCGCTTTAAGTCGGGATTAGCCGCGGCCGATTTCTGCGGCTGCACATTACAGCCGAGGGCAACAGCCGCAATAAACGAAAAAAGGATTAGCTGGATCTTCAAAGCTCGCGATTAGCGTGTCACGCGCACCAGCATTTCGGTTCCCGATTCAAGCTTCAGTTCTTTGCTGCCCTTAATCGCCAGCGAGCCGGCGCCGCCCGCGCCACCGAGAATCAAACCAATCGCTGCGCCTTTGCCGCCGCCGGCAAGGCCACCGATGATCGCGCCCGCAGTCGCGCCGATGCCGCTGCGCTTGAGGGTCTGATTGCCCCGGCTCTTCGACTGAACGCCGCCTTCTTCGTCCGTCTTGGCGGCATTCGATCCGTAGACTTTGGTCACGTAACCGTGCAGCGTCCCATGCCGGCCGTCGGTTAGGTCGATCGAATCGAATGCGAGATTCATCGTCGTGCGTCCCGTGACTTTGCCGGACTTAACGATTGAACGGATGTGACCATGAACGGTGGCTTCGTTGAAGCGAACCGGATCGAGCACGGCGGCGGTGAACTTGTCGCCCGCGCGCGATTCTTTGCTCGACAACGCTTCGTTCAAACGGACTTTCAAATTAGTGCCGACCGCAACGATCGGCGTGTAGCGTGGCGCGGGCCGGCGCAGGCGCGGCTTTGTGGTTTGCGCGCTAATTACAATTGGCAGCGCGAGCAGAGCCAGAACAACCATTAAGGAATTTTTTGTGTGATTGAGTTTCATCGGAATCCTCCTGACGTGCAGCTTGGTTTCCTAAAAGGACGAGGGTTTGATCTTACTTGGTCGCTGCGGCGACTTCGGCAACTGTGCCTGATTGCGAAATCAGCGGCAGTTCATCGCTGTCGAAAGATCTCTGACGATGCACAGTGCCGTCCGATTCGAAGATGTAAGCCGACGGCGTTTCCCGCATGATGATGTCCTGCAGACGCATCAAGCCATAGAGCAAAGCTTCGGGTCGCGGCGGGCAGCCGGGAATGTAAACGTCCACGGGTATGGTGCGATCCACGCCCTGCATCGTGGAATAGGAATCGAACGGTCCGCCGGTCGACGCGCACGCGCCCATCGCAATCACCCACTTCGGTTCGGGCATCTGATCGTAAATTCTGCGAATGACCGGTCCCATCTTCAAAGTAACCGTGCCGGCGATAATGATCAGATCGCTCTGGCGGGGGCTGGGCCGAAACACGCCGGCGCCGAAACGATCGATGTCGAATCGTCCCGCGCCGGTCGCCATCATCTCAATCGCGCAGCATGCCAGCCCGAACGTCATTGGCCACAGCGCGGACTTGCGCGCCCAGTTGACTACCGGCGCGCCGATGTCGATCGCCTTTGCGGCCACCGTGCGGCGCACGAAATTCGTGATCGAATCGACCGTGGTCAGGACAAAGCCTTCGTTATGTTCAGACATAATTCTGAGTCAGACCCATTCGAGGGCGCCTTTGCGCCAGGCGTAGTAGTAACCGACAACCAGAATTCCGATGAAGACGAACATTTCGACGAGCGCGAACTTTGTGAACGAGAAATCGTTGCCCATGAAGATGATCGCCCACGGCAACAGAAAGATAGTTTCCACGTCGAAGATTAGAAACAGCATCGCGACGATGTAATAGCGCACCGTGAAGCGATCGTGCGCGCCGCTTTCGGGATCGATGCCGCACTCATAAGGCCGCATCTTGTCTTTCCCATATTTCCACGGCCGCAGAAAGCGCCCCAGAACCAGCGGCAGCACCGGAAAGATGATCGCAAAAACAAAAAAGACCATCACCGGCAGATACGCCGTGCCTGGTCCACCGACGCTTCGTGTCGTTGCGGTTGCCTGTAAAAGAATCAGACTCATCATCTCGATTCCGCGGAATACTTCGTCGCTAAAAAACTAATGGCGACTTTCAGTCAGATTCTAAGTTGCCAGTTCCGAGACTGTCAATCTGATCGTTTCGGGTGACGCGTCTGCCCCGCGAGCAATTCCACGGCATGATTCAGAACAGGTCTGATTACCGCAAAGCTCTCACGCACTGCTTTTGGCGAGCCGGGAAGATTGACGATCAGCGTTCCCGATCGAATTCCGCAGACGCCGCGCGAGATCATCGCCATCGGCGTTTGCTTGAGAGTTTCCATGCGCATCGCTTCAGCCAGGCCGGGCGCTTCGCGTTCAATCATGCGCAGAGTTGCTTCCGGCGTGTTGTCGCGCGGGCCGAAGCCGGTGCCGCCGGTTGTAACGATTAGGTTCACGTCGGCGCGATCAGCGTAGGCGTGCAGCATATCGGCGAGCGGATCGAGGTCGTCGCTTAGGATTTCCTTCGCGACGATCTGCGCGCCCATTTCGGTTAGCAGTTGTACGAGAGTTTCACCCGACGCATCCACGCGCTCGCCGCGCGAGCACGCGTCGCTTGCGGTAATAACCACGGCTTGTATCTGAATCGCCATAGGGGCTCCAACAAGGTAAAAGGAAAAAGTAAAAAGGAAAAAAGCGAAATCACAACTTTTCCTTTTGCCTTTTTACTTTTGCCTTCTTAAATGTTCCTTCAGCCAGCAACGATCCATTACAACCAACAATCCGGCATCGACTGCGCGCTGCGCTGCGGCGTGATCGATGACGCCCTCCTGCAACCATACTGCTTTCGCGCCGATGGCGATGGCTTGATCAACGGCCGCGCCGGCTTCTTCCGATCGTCGGAATACGTCGACGAGATCGATCTTCTCTGGCACATCACCGAGCGCAGCGTAAGCCTTTTCTCCGAGCACTTCGCTCTCATTCGGATTCACGGGAATTACTCGATAACCCGCGCGCTGCATGTACGCGGCGACGCCGTGCGAAGGGCGCGTGGATTTCGACGACAAGCCCACGACCGCGATGGTGCTGCACTCATCGAGAATTCTTATGATCGTTTCCGGGCTGTTGATTTCCAATGAACTTCGCGACTGCGGCTCTGCCGCCTGATGTGCGGAAAGGCTCCGCCTTTCCGGCAAGTGAATTATTTTCCGAGGCTATGCCTCCCGGTCCGACGTTGGGAGGCGCAGCCTCCCAAATCTCAAGAGAGCTTAACGGAAAGGCAGAGTCTAGCACCCCAGCGGGGCTGCCCCGCTGGGGACCCCGCCCTTTCCGCACATCAGAGGGCGAAGCCCTTTGGGCGGCAATCAACGCGCCGAAGCGCTGACCGCGTGCAGGTCCTGCAAAGCATGAATGGCCACGCCGTGGTCGCTTCCTCGCGAGGCGAGCGCTTCAACCAGAGCCTGCGCGCCGGTCATCGTCGTCACGCACGGCACGTTGTATTGCAGAGCTGCACGGCGAATTGCTTGCTCGTCAAAGTGCGACGCGCGACCCAGGGGCGTGTTGATGACCAGAGCAATCTCGCCCTGCTTGACGTGATCGACAACGTTCGGACGCCCCTCGTTTACTTTGAATACATTTGCCACCTGGAGGCCGACTTCGCGCAGGCGCGCCGCGGTGCCGAGCGTGGCCATCAACTGAAATCCAAGCCGCGCCAGTCGTCGAGCGAGCAGCACAGCCTGACCTTTGTCAGTGTCGTTTACGCTGATGAAAGCAATACCGCTTTCGGGGAGTCCGAGACCCGCACCCATCATCGCCTTCGCGTAAGCTTCACCGAAAGTTTCGCCGATGCCCATCACTTCGCCGGTCGAATGCATCTCGGGACTCAAGACCGGATCGACGCCTGGGA
The DNA here is from genome assembly GCA_035545035.1 of Pyrinomonadaceae bacterium. Lineage (GTDB taxonomy): Bacteria > Acidobacteriota > Blastocatellia > Pyrinomonadales > Pyrinomonadaceae > UBA11740. The sequence continues at coordinate 45,621 of DASZZL010000166.1, read as the reverse complement.
ATTTCACGAACGGGAACACCGGCGACTTGACGTAGAAGCGGTCATCGACGCTGAGTTCTTCCGGCAAATCAAAATCTTTCAGCTTGCGCCCGGCCATCACCAGCGCGCCGATGCGCGCAAGCGGAACTCCGGTCGCTTTCGAAACAAACGGCACGGTGCGCGACGCGCGCGGATTCACTTCCAGCACATAGACGCGATCGTCTTTGATCGCGAACTGAATGTTCATCAGCCCTTTGACTGACAACGCCACAGCGAGCCTGCGCGTGTAGTGTCGCATCGTGTCGAGGTGCTCTTCGGCGATGCGCACCGGCGGCAGCACGCACGACGAGTCGCCAGAATGAATTCCGGCCTCTTCGATATGTTCCTGAATGCCCGCGATGACGCACGCCGTGTCATCAGCGAGCGCGTCGACGTCGAACTCGGCGGCTTGCTCCAAAAATTTATCAATCAAGACCGGACGATCGTGCGAGAAATCAACGGCCGTGCGCATGTACAGGTCGAGACTTTCCTGGTCATAAACAATCGCCATCGCGCGTCCGCCCAGGACGTAACTGGGACGCACGAGCACCGGATAGCCGATGCGCTCGGCAATCTCGCGCGCGCCCTCAATCGAAGTTGCGGTTCCGTTTTCAGGCTGCGGAATTCCCATTTCATTAAGCAGGGCGCCGAAACGCCTTCGATCTTCAGCGAGATCGATCGAATCCGGTGACGTGCCAATGATTGGCACGCCGGCGTCGTGCAGACGCATCGCCAGATTCAAAGGCGTCTGACCTCCGAACTGTACAATCACACCCGTTGGCTTTTCGACGTCGACGATGTTCATCACGTCTTCGAACGTGAGCGGCTCGAAGTACAGACGATCGGAAGTGTCGTAGTCGGTCGAAACAGTTTCCGGATTGCAGTTGACCATGATCGTCTCGAAGCCGGCCTCGTGCAGCGCGAACGACGCGTGACAGCAGCAGTAATCGAACTCGATCCCCTGACCGATCCGATTCGGTCCCGAACCGAGAATCATGATCTTTGGTCGATCGGTTGGCTGGGCTTCGTCTTCTTCTTCGTACGTCGAGTACAAGTAGGGTGTGAAAGATTCAAACTCGGCGCCGCAAGTGTCCACTCGTTTATAGACGGGAATCAGACCAAGCTCTTTACGATAAGCTCGGACTTCGTCTTCAGTGCGCTTGGTCAAGTAAGCGAGACGTCGATCAGAAAGCGCTGCTTCTTTGAATGCACGCAAAAGATCAAGCGGAATCTCTTCCAGGGTCTTGCCTTCGATCTGCTCCTGAATTTCCATCACCTGTTTTAGCTGATCCAAAAACCACGGATCTATGCGCGAAAGGCGATAGATTTCATCGATCGACCAGCCGTGCTCGAGCGCGTAGGTGATGTACGAGAAGCGTTGCGAGTTCGGCCGCGCCAACTTTCTTTGCAGCTCGTCATTCGGAACGTCTTCGAGGCGTAAAGGCTTCACGGCTTCCAGCGAACGCAGTCCTTTGAACAGCGATTCTTTGAACGTGCGGCCGATGGCCATTACTTCACCGACCGACTTCATCTGCGTGCCGAGCACGTCTTCGGCGTCGCGAAACTTTTCAAAATTCCATTTGGGAATCTTGGTGACGACGTAATCGATGGTCGGCTCGAACGACGCCGGGGTTTTCTTAGTGATGTCGTTCGGAATTTCGTCGAGCGTGTAACCGACGGCAAGCTTTGCCGCGATCTTTGCGATCGGAAAGCCCGTGGCTTTCGAAGCCAGCGCGGAAGAGCGCGACACGCGCGGATTCATTTCGATGACGCGAATCTCGCCGTTGTCAGGATTCACCGCGAACTGAATGTTCGAGCCGCCGGTCTCAACGCCGACTTTGCGAATGATGGTAATCGCCATGTCCCGCATCGTCTGATATTCGCGATCGGTCAACGTCTGCGCCGGCGCAACAGTGATGGAATCACCCGTGTGCACGCCCATCGGATCGAAATTTTCAATCGAGCAGATGATCACGACGTTGTCTGCCAGGTCGCGCATTACTTCCAGCTCGAACTCTTTCCAGCCGAGGATCGACTCTTCGATTAGCACCTCGTGAATTGGTGAAGCGGCGAGACCGTTGCGGACAATTTCTTCGAACTCTTCCGGATTAAAAGCCGTGCCGGCCCCCGTACCGCCCAGAGTAAACGACGGGCGAATGATCGCGGGATAGCCGGTCTGTTCCACGATCACTTCAGCGTCCGCCCATGACTTGGCAAATCCGCCGCGCGGCATTTGCAAACCTGCTTCGTCCATCGCTTGCTTGAAGAGCATGCGATCTTCGGCGATCTTGATCGCTTCACGTTTTGCGCCAATCATCTCGACGCCGCATTCATCGAGCACGCCTGCATCCGAGAGGGCGATGGCCAGATTCAGCGCCGTCTGTCCGCCGACTGTCGGCAGCAGAGCGTCGGGCCGCTCGCGTCTGATGATTGCTGAAACTGATTCGACCGTGAGTGGTTCGATGTAAGTTCGATCCGCCGTCTCGGGATCGGTCATGATCGTCGCGGGATTCGAGTTGACGAGCACGACCTGGTAACCCTCCTGCCGCAGGGCCTTGCACGCCTGCGTGCCTGAGTAATCAAACTCGCAGGCCTGGCCGATGACAATCGGGCCCGAACCGATGATCAGAATTTTGTGAATGTCAGTGCGCTTAGGCATCGATCAATGCGACTCGCAAACAGGTTAATTGACGAAGTGGAGTCGAAGCATTATACATAAGCCGTCGTTGAGGGCAGTAGCTGAGCAGGAGGGCTGGATCGTTGGGGCACTAGCCCGACCGTTAGGGAGGGCTCCGATTTACTTTCAATTGATGCGAGACTTTGACGACAACGAGTTCCCATTAGCCTACCTCATCACTTTTCGTTGTTACGGGCCATGGCTGCACGGCGACGAGCGGGGATCATTCCGGCGCAGGGTCACAACTTTCGGCGATCGCACGGTTGCGCCCAAGCCAGGTCTTAAGGATGCAGAGATCAAGCAACTCAAGCACCCGGCAATGATCCTGAACGCGAAACAGCGGAGAGTTGTTGAGAAGGCCGTCCGCGGGGTTTGCGTACATGGCAAGTATTCCCTCCGAGCGATCAACGTTCGAAGTAACCACGCGCACACAGTCGTTTCCGCCAATCTAGAGCCGGAACCCATCCTGGACGCATTCAAGTCTTACGCAACAAGAGCGATGCGGAAAGCCGGAATATTGTCCACTCGCACTAAGCCTTGGGCGCGTCACGGGAGCACGATTTATCTTTGGAAGGAGCGAGACGTTGAGAAAGCGGTCGAGTATGTCTTGTTGGGACAAGGTGACGAGTTGCCAACGTTTTATTGGTGAGCCCTCCCTTACGGTCGGGCTAATGCCCCATCGGTTGAGTAACGCCTCAGTTTTTGATAGTTTGCTCACATTCTCCCCGTTCTTTCGGAAAAGAGTACACAAGGAGCGCTTTCATGAAGACCAGATTACTTCTATTCGCAGCCATCATCTTCGCGGTTTCCGCGGCCGCTGCGATCTCGTTCGCACAGCACAAACCAGACACTGACCAGCCAATCAGAGGCGATTTCAAGATCACGATCAAGACAAATATGGCCGGGCAGGACATGCAAAGCACGACCATGATCAAGGGCGTGCGCGAACGCAGCGAGACCAGCATGGGCGGGATGAATATGGGCAGCGTGAACATCACCCAGTGCGATTTGCGCCGGACGATCCAGGTCAATGACCGCTCGAGAAAGTATCTGATTACGCCGATGGAGTCTGATTCAGGCGATGTTGATAGCGGCGGCGTTAGCGCGCCATCGAGCGGCGGCGGCCCAACCAAACGAGGTGGCGTTGTGACCATGACCGTTAACACGACGGACACCGGCGAGCGCAAGGAAATGTTTGGCTTCACGGCGCGCCATTTGAAAAGGACGACGATGATGGAGTCGTCGCCTGACGCGTGCCAGCAACAGCAGATGAAGATAGAAACCGACGGCTGGTACATCAATCTTGAATACGGTCTGAGTTGCGGCGGCTCGGAAAGACCTCCGCAGATGGGTCGAGCGGCGGCCTCCCCCGGCGGATGTCGCGATCGCTATCAATTCAAGCGCACCGGCCCGACCAAGCTTGGCTATCCGCTGATCGAAACCACGACGATGTATGGCGCGGACGGCAGCGCGATGTTCACCAGGACGGCGGAAGTGATCGAGTTGTCGCGGCAGCCGCTCGACGCCGCGCTCTTTGACGTACCCGCGGGTTATGCCGAGGCGAAGAGTCAGCAGGAAATGTATTCCCAGCCTTCGATGTCTGAGATGCAGGCGATGGGGCGACAGCAGCAAGGCCAGTCAAGTTCGAGCGGCGAGACTTCAATGTCAGGCAGGCCATCGACCGCGAACGCGGCGGGAAGAGTAAAGGTTGGCGTAGTCGAGTTTAATAACAAAGCGAAGGCCTCAGTCTCAGCAGATTCGCTGCGCGATCAGCTAATCGGAATGCTCAACGGCGACGGCGTTGACGCAATCGCGCTTAACGCGAGTTCGCCGAGCGAAGCTGCAATCGAAGCCAAAGCCAAAGGGTGCGGCTACATTTTGTATACAGATATTTCGTCTCTCAAGACCGCATCTGCAGGTAAGAAGATCGGCGGACTGCTGGGCCGTGCTACCGGGGTTGACAGCGGCGGAGGCAAAGCAGAAGCGCGTTTCGATTTTCGCCTGCTGCCGGCGGGAAGTTCGTCACCGACGGTTCAATCGTCTGCGTCGGGGAAGGAAGATAGCCAGGAAGCCAGCATCAGCGCCGCGCTCGAGGGCGAAGCGAGAGCGGTGGCCGCCGCAGTGCCGAAGATGTAAATGTCGCGATCGCAATCGAACCCAGAGACACGAGCGGCCCCAATCGGGCGCCGGCGTAATGCTGTCGAAAGTTTGAAGCAACAGCACGCGGCGCTCGAAGAAGAAAACCGTGAACTCCGGCGCGTAGCGGAACACCGTTCAGTCTCTCTGGCACAGTTGACCCACGAGCTGCGCACGCCGCTCACTGCGATTCTCGGCTTTGCAGAAATCCTGCTGACCCAGGAAGAGTTGACCAAAGCACAGCGAAACTTTTGCGAAAGAATTCAAAGCTCTGCCCACCAACTGCATAAAAAACTGAACCAGTTGTCCGAAGTATCGCGAATTGAAGCGGTCCAGTCTGAGCTTCCCGCCGAACCGGTTTTCGTCTGAAGATCCATTGCGAGCGTCAGCCGGCCAGGCGGGCTCGAAATCGTGATTCAGCTTCCAAACAGCGCACCGGAACCGCAAACCCACTGAGTCTTTTCCCAATCGCGCGCGGTCAAATTGCCGTGTTATGATGACCTCGTTTTTGGCCAGAATTGCGTCGCGGCTCGCTTTGAATGCTGTCCTGATCGAGCCATTGCTTATGTCGAATATTGCGCCGAACACTGAGCACGCGCGCGCGTCAGACGTCGAAGTGCGCGAAGTGTCAACGATTGACGAGTACGACGCGTGCGTCCGTCTGCAGCGCGACGTGTTCGGTCTTCCGGATCTGGAAATCTCGCCGCGCCGGCATCTGATCGTTTCCTGCCAGGCAGGCGGATGGACGCTCGGCGCATTCGTCGAAGGAAAGCTCGTCGGCTTCGTTCATCATCTCGCGGCGGTGCGCGGCGAGAAAATCTCCGGCTATTCGCACATGATGGCCGTGGCGGCTGAGTATCAAAACCACGGCATCGGCGGGCGTCTGAAGTGGGCGCAACGCGCTCGCGCTCTAAGCGAAGGCCGCGACTTGATCAGATGGACTTTCGAGCCGACACGCGCTCGCAACGCACATTTTAATCTGAATCGGCTGGGCGTGGTCGTGCGAGATTATGCGGTGAACTTTTACGGCGCCGATTACGTGACAAACCCGGCCGAGAAAGCTGCGGGCGTTAGCGGCATGGACAGCGATCGTTTGTTTGCCAGCTGGGAACTTTACTCGCCGCGCGTCGAAGCGCTGGCTGCGGGCGCCAAATATCCGCTCCCGGAGCCTGAGAGAAAAATTGAAATTCCGACTGACTATTCCGCGCTGTTGAAATCCGATCCCGCGGCTGGAAAGCGCGAACAGCTGCGCGTGCGCGAAGAGTTTTTGAGAGCTCTCGGAGACGGTTTGGTTTGCCGCGCGTTCGAGCGGGATGCTGAGAAGCCGCGTTACTTGTTTTATGAGGAGTAGCATAGACTTCAGTCTGTGACTCTCAAGACAAACACAGACTGAAGTCTATGCTACTAAACTCCAGACTTGCCCAAACAACAGTCAATAGAAAAAGCGATCGCCAAACTGCGCGAAGAGATTCGGCGTAACGAAGAACTGTACTACGTCCGGGACGATCCGGAGATTTCGGATCGCGAGTACGACGAGTTGATCGAAAAGCTCGGACAGCTCGAACAGCAATGCCCCGAGTTTCTTACGCCCGACAGTCCAACGCAGCGCGTCGGAGGCCGTCCGGCCGAAGGTTTTGCGGAATTCGTTCATCGCCGACCGATGCTATCGCTCGACAACAGCTACAGCATTGAAGAGCTGCGCGCGTTCGACGAGCGTTGTCGCAAGCTCGCCGGCGGGCGCGCGCCGGACTATGTTGCCGAATTGAAAATCGACGGGCTGTCGCTTTCGATCCACTACGAGGACGGATTGTTCGTTCGCGGCGTCACGCGTGGCGATGGGTTTCGCGGCGAAGACGTGAGTTCGAACGTGCGCACGATTCGCAGCGTGCCGCTCCGGCTGCGCGACGGATCGAGGAAAGTAGCAAGCGAGATCGAAGTGCGCGGCGAGGCGTACTTAGCTCGCAAGGTCTTTGAAAACATTAACGCCGAGCGCGAGGAAGAAGGCGAGCCGCGGTTTGCGAATCCGCGCAACGCCGCCGCCGGCGCGATTCGCCAACTCGATCCGGCAATGGTGGCAAAGCGGAGACTCGATATGTTCGCGTACGATGTGCTCGCCGGCGACCGCAAAGCGTTCGCGACCCACTGGGAGGCGCTTAATTGGGCGGAACGCGCGGGTTTTCGCGTCAACAAGAATCGCGCGCTGTGCAACTCGATCGATGAAGTGGTCGAGTTTTGCAATTCGATGGAGTCGAAGCGCGACGATCTCGGTTACGAGATTGATGGCGTCGTCGTCAAAGTTAATTCAACCGCATTGCAGGACGAGTTCGGCGCGACCGGAAAAGCGCCGCGCTGGGCTGTCGCTTACAAATACCCCGCGCGCCAGGCGACGACCAGGGTCAACGACATCGTCGTCCAGGTCGGCCGCACCGGCGCGCTCACGCCGGTGGCCATGCTGGAGCCGGTGCAACTTGGCGGCGTGACGGTTTCGCGCTCGACGCTGCACAACGAAGACGAGATCGCGCGGCTGGGTTTGCGCATCGGCGACCAGGTTTTGATTGAACGCGGCGGCGACGTAATTCCGAAAGTGCTGAAAGTCGTCGAATCGAAACGGACCGGTAAGGAAAAGAAATTTCGCATGCCGACCGCGTGTCCGGTGTGCGGTGGCCGCGTCTCGCGTCCTGAAGGCGAAGCGGTATCCCGATGCGTCGCGGCCGATTGTCCGGCGCAACTGATTGGGCGCCTGCTGCATTTCGCTTCCCGCCGCGCGATGAGGATCGAGGGCCTGGGCTTCGCTCTCGTCGATCAACTGATCGCGAAGAAGGTCGTGAAAGACGTCGCCGATCTTTACAGCTTGAAACTTGATGACCTGGCGTCGTTGGAACGGATGGCGGAAAAGTCTGCGTCGAATGTGCTGTCGCAAATCGAAGCCAGCAAGTCGCGCGACCTCTGGCATTTGATTTACGGCCTCGGCATCCGTCACGTCGGTGAGCGTACTGCCGGCATTCTGGCACGGCATTTCGGATCGCTGCAGCATCTGGCCGAGGCATCGGTCGAAGAGCTGGACGAGATTCACGAGATCGGTCTGACCATGGCGCAGAGCATCGGTGACTGGTTCGACGATCCTGGAAACAAGCGGCTGTGCGAGCGTTTGCGAGCAGCCGGCGTGCGCACGGCGGCCGAGGAACAATCGCGCGCGGCGGCTGATGAAAAGTTCGCGGGCAAGATATTTGTCTTGACCGGCACGCTTCCGGGCATGGCTCGGGACGAAGCTCGCGTGTTGATTGAAGCGCATGGCGGCCGGGTCACGTCTTCGGTAAGCAAGAAAACCGATTTTGTGCTGGCCGGCGCCGAACCAGGATCGAAGCTCGACAAAGCGAATCAGTTAGGCGTGAAAGTGATCGACGAAGCTGCTTTCAGAACGATGTTGGAGTAGTATGGAGCGCACAATGGATTCAACGCCGGCACAGAAGAAACTCGAACTCGTTTACACGCTGTTTTGCGACGACGTGCGGCTGGAAGTAGGCAACAAGCTTTCTTACATGGGCGTCTTTCAGACCATCGTCGTGCCGCAATTACCGGTGTGGCTTCCGAAGCTCGCCGTCGTCAATCATTGGCGAGGTGAAGGCGCGCATCTGTCCGAAGTGCGAATCCTGATGCCGAATCGCCAGGAGGCACTGGTTGTGTCGCAGCCTGCGCGCTTTGAGATCACGCACGACTCAGCCGATAACATCAGCTTCTTTGTGAACGTGACTTTTCCGGTTGCCGGCGAGTACCTGGTGCAGACCTTGATCGATTCCAGCCTGTTTGAAGAGCGTGTACTGACCGTATCAGACCAGCAGTTGATCGCCTCTGAAGACGAGGCGTCAGAGGCGGTGAACTAAACGCCGGACATCCTGCCAACATCGCTGGCGGCGTTAGAGTCTTTAGGCGAGTTCGTATTGCTTGATTTTGTAGTTCAGCGTCGTCGTTCCCAGTCCCAGTATGCGAGCGGCGCGGGCTTGATTGCCACCGGTGAGCTCGAGAGCGCGACCGATCAGTTGCGTCTCAAATCGCCTTACCTCTTCGAAAAAATCAACTCCCGATTCCATCTCGAGGCCCTCGACTGTAGCAGAGACTTCGGCCAGCGCGTTTTCGTGATCGAGCGACTCGGCTTCCTCGAGCAGATAGCCGGCCAGCTCTTTTATTTTTCCCAATCGCGCCGCCGGCTGCGCTTTTCGCGACGGTAACGCGCGTAGACGGCGCTTGGAAATCGATTCAACTATTGCAGCTTTTGCGGTGCTCATTATAATTGCTCCCTAAAGTGCGCTTCATGTTAAGACGATGCTAAGGCCCGACCGTTAACAGATCCGGGCTCAAATTCTAAAGACGCTCGAACCCGGCAACTGGTTCCAAGTTTTTCCCTGGAGACTAGAATCGTTCACTGCTTGGAAGAGGACGTGACCGTGGCTGAGAGAATTTCAGCGATCTCGGCGAGTCCGGCGCGGTTCCGGCTCCGGCCTTTGGCCAGCATGAGCGAGCGTTGTCCGAGCAGGATATAAACGGCGAGGGCGTCGGGCAGTTTACGTGATTTGATCGAAGCGAGATGTCGTCTTGCAGTCGATACATCACCGCGGGCAAACGTGCCCGTCAGGGCGCGCGCGGGATCTTTTGTCGAGAGGTTCCTGATTGTGCTTTCCAACAATGGCAGCAGCACCTGCCGCGCGCGGCCCTTTGACAAGCCGCAGCGCGCGAGCATCTCCAAAGCGATGTCGAACAAAGCGACGACGTGACCCGAAGCCGTTACCGCGGCCGCATGATAGAGCGCTTTCGCATCCGGGCTGATCGAAAAACTCTGTCCGCCGAGATTTCTAACTACTGACCTGGCGACGCGCACCGCCAGGCGATCGCCTTCGATCGCGAAGAAAGCGTGACGAAATGCGTCTGATTGAATTCGGGCATCGCTGATGGAAACCAGGGGATGCAGCGAGCCGGTCGCGAAACCGGCGTGTCGCAGCGGCGACAAGACGTCAGCAGACAACGCCCCGCTGGTGTGCAAGGCTACGCGGCGCGCGGAAGCACGAAGTCGTGGCTCAGCTTCTCGCGAATTAAGGAGACTAAAGAGAGCCGCGAGTTGCTCAGCGACCGACGCGATTGTGTCGTCCGGAGTCGAAATCAGGATCAGGGCGCAACGACGCAGCCGATCATATTGACTGGGTAGTAGCGCCCCGAGTTGCCGAACGGTCAGCCCGGCAGTGTCGTTGCCGATTAGTCTCGCGGCGCGGCGCGCGCTGGTTTGGCGTCTGGCAACGACGACTTCAACTCGGTAACCCGCGGTGTTCAGCGCCTGGCCAAGCGCGGTTCCGAGCCGGCCTGTACCGATGACAGCTACGACAGTCTTCCGGCGTCGATGTGTCGAGGGTCGCTGGGCGCGGCTGGGTTTCTTTCCAGATTTTCTTGCCTTCTTAACCATCCAGAGCAAGCCGGACTCTAACACTCGGCTGACAATGCCGCAATTGCGTAGGCTTTTCGCTTTCGGAGGACTATAATGCGAACTCCGACGCCGAGCCAGGCGCCAAACAGAATATCCGAAGAGTTTAGCCGAACTAGTTTTCGAATTGCGCAACCTCGACGCGGAACAGGGCATCAAAGCGGTGCGTTCGTTGAAAGCAGTGCTGGCGCCTCAAAGTGCTGCCGCTTAAGAAAAAACAAAGCGGCCGTCAGGATCGATGGTTACGGCCCCCCGAGAGCGAAGCCCGGTTTTCTCTCCCGGCCTCGAAATTTTGGAGGTTCAAATGAAAAGTCATCTCTCTCGCGCCGTCACTGCGATTGGCTTGGGACTGAGTCTGTGGGTAACGAGTGTGGCCGTGTTGGCCGCCCCACAAACTCAGGATCAAACAAAGGGTCAGGATCAGACGAAGCAATCGCCGGCCCAGAAAGATAAGTCCGGCTCGGACAAGACACAGCAGCCTGCCACACAGGCCTCAAGCAATAAGACGCTCTCAACGAACGACGACCCCACAATGATCGGGAAGCGCAACATCAACAAAGGTCTCTGGGGCAAGATCGCCGCGGGCACCGAAAAAGAAGTGCGCATGGGCCGAATGCTGGCCGCCGAAGTCGATAAGGAAGCCAAGTTCATCGACGATCCAATAATTACCGAATACGTGAATCGGGTTGGCCAGAACATCGTGCTTCACTCAGACGCCAAAGTTCCTTTTACGATCAAAGTGATTGATTCCGACGAGGTGAACGCCTTCGCGTTGCCGGGTGGTTTCTTTTACGTAAACAAGGGACTGGTGCTGGCGGCGGATAACGAGGCCGAATTGGCGGGCGTCATGGCGCACGAGATTGCGCACGTCGCCGCGCGCCACGCCATGGAAAACGAAAGAAAGATGGAAGTCATAAACTACGGTATGCTGGCGGGAATTCTGCTCGGTGGTGGAATCATCGGCAACGTGCTCTACAACGGTGGAGGATTTTTTGAAGGGATGGCCTTCCTGAAGTTCACCCGTGCCGCTGAGGGAGAAGCTGATCGGCTCGGCGTTCAATACATGTGGGCAGCCGGTTACGATCCGACCGCCATGGCTACGATGTTTGAGAAGCTCGAAGCAAAGAACAAGAAGAAGCCGGGCACGCTTGCCAAGATGTTCCAGGATCACCCGGCTCCTGCGGATCGGCGAGCGGCGGCGTTGTCTTTGGCCGCGCGTTTTCCGGAAAAAGAGGAATACGTCATCAGCTCTTCGGAATTTCAGCGCGTCAAGAATCGTTTGTTGAGATTATCTAATGCGCGCGCTTCCTCGACCGGAACGATTGCCGGGAGCGATGACGGGACGCCTGGACGTCCGACGCTGAAGCGGCGCACCCCGACGCCTGACGATTCGACGACGGCGCCGGACGATCAGAAAAAGCCGGACAGCAGCAAGCCTGCGCCGCCATCATTAAAACGAGGGGGGCAGCCGCAACCGTCGCCGACGCCGCAACCGTGAACAGTACCGCCTCCGTGCGGTGTGTCAGAAGCCCGACCGTGAGGGAGGGCTCGGGCTTAATAAAGGCTCTCAAGCAATTCTGATTGAGAGCCTTTTCCATTGCCGAAGGCGCGAAATTAATCCGCCTGCTAACGCAAGCGGTACCGACTGTGCTTTACGGCTCGCGATACTGCGCCACGCCGACCGTGGCGGTCGCGGCTTTTGCTTCGGGTTCTTCGCGTCGCACAACGGTCGTGAAGAAAGCCCTAAAGTAACCATACATAGAAAAGATGGCCAAGATTACGACGACCCAAAGCATGGCTCGACCAGCGGTATAAAGCAGAATCTGCCAGTCAATCCAGGTTGTTTGGGCGGGTCCGATCAGATGCGCCCAGGCCACGCGCAACTCAGGCACAGTCCAAAACTGAATCGCTGGAAACGGCTTGCCGAAATTCGAAACGTGCGGCGCTCCGCCTGAAGGCGACAGGGACAGAATCAACAAACCCACGGTTACAACCTGCGCCACCATCTTGAATTTGCCCATGCGCGAAGCCGAGATCACCACGCCATCGCTGGCGGCAATCGACCGCAAACCCGTGACCGCGAACTCACGACCGACGATGATCACTACTGCCCAGGCGGGCGCCAGGTGATTTTCGACGAGCGAAATCAGCGCCGCCGATATCAAGAGCTTGTCGGCAATTGGGTCGAGCAGCTTGCCTAACTTCGAGACCTGACTGCGGCGGCGCGCGATCTTCCCATCAAAGTAATCGGTCAAAGCCGCGGCTACAAAAATCGCCAGCGCCAGAATGTACCGTGGCACACCGAGATTTTCGGATAGCGGCGTCAACAGCACCACCACCAGCAGCGGCACGATAAAGATTCGCGAAAGCGTCAGTGCGTTAGGAAGATTCACTCAAGAACTCCGTCGGCCAATCCTCTTCGAAATGACGATCAATCTCAAGAGATTTTCCGACAAGTCGAAGTCTATGGTTCGTTTTTTTTCATGTCAAGACACCGCTCTGTGTCCTTGCCCCGAGGCGAATTGCTCAGCTAGAATAGCAGGTTCTGCGCCACGCGAAATTCTTATCTGTGGCGACGTGTTCCGCTTTCAAGCGTTATGGCAATTGACCGCATCACCGTTCGGGGCGCTCGCCAACATAACCTCAGGAACATCGACGTTGACATTCCGCGCGACAAATTAACCGTCATCACTGGCCTTTCCGGCTCCGGAAAATCGTCGCTGGCATTCGATACGATCTACGCGGAAGGCCAGCGCCGTTACGTCGAATCCTTGTCAGCTTATGCCCGGCAGTTTCTCGATCAGCTCGAGAAACCCGACGTCGATTCAGTCGAAGGCCTTTCGCCGGCAATCTCGATCGAGCAGAAGACGGTCGCGCGCAGCCCGCGCTCGACGGTCGGCACAGTCACCGAGATTTACGATTACCTGCGGCTGCTGTTTTCGTCGATTGGCCAGCCACACTGCTATCGCTGCGGCGCGGCGATTACGCGGCAAAGCGTCGATCAAATCCTGCAAGACGTCCTCGCGCTTCCCGAGGGCGAGCGCGTCATGATCCTGGCGCCGATCGTTCGCGGCCGCAAAGGCGAATTCAAAAAAGAGCTGGCAAAGCTGGCGAAAGACGGATTCATTCGCGCACGCGTTGATGGCGAGTTGCGCTCGCTGGATGAAGAGATTCGTCTGGACAAGCGCCGCAATCACACGATCGAAGCGGTGATCGATCGCTTGCTGATCAAGTCCGGCATCAGCGCGCGTCTGGGCGAATCGCTGCGCACGGCTTTGAAACTGACCGGCGGCGCGGTTCTGGTTTCGGTGATCGACGGAGAAGAGAAGTTGTACTCGGAAAAGATGGCTTGCGTGAATTGCAGCATCAACGTGCCGCCCCTCGAGCCGCGCTCGTTCTCGTTCAACTCGGCTTACGGAGCCTGCCGCCACTGCAACGGTCTCGGCAGCGTGCTGGAAGTCGATCCGGCCAAGCTGATTCCGAGCGCCGACGAAAATGCCGACAAGCTCGCTTTCATCGGCCCTGCCGACAAAGCCGGATCCGCTTATCTGCGCAGCGCGCTGCTGGCGGTGATTCAGCACTTCAAGGCTGAGCCGAATGCTGCGTTTGGCGAGTTGCCGAAAGATGTCCGCGAATCGTTCCTGCATGGGCTGTCGGCGCAACTTCGTTTTCGCCAGGGTTTGTATTCGTACAAGAGTGACTGGCAGGGCGCGCTGCCATGGTTGCGCGATCGTTTGAATAATCCACCCAGCGAGAAAGTCCGCTCGGCGCTGGAAGCGATGGTTTCTCCCGCTGTTTGTCGCGAATGCAAAGGTCTGCGTTTGCGCGCAGACTCGCTCTCCGTGCGCGTCGCCGGCCGCGGCATTGCCGATTACACCTCGATGACGATCGAAGACGCCGTCAAAGCGTTCGATCGGGTCAAGCTCGACAAGCGCGAAGAGAAGATCGCCGGGCTGGTGCTGCGAGAGATCAAGGCAAGACTTCGCTTTCTGGAAACTGTCGGGCTGGGTTATCTGACTGTGGATCGGCCGTCGGCGACTTTATCAGGCGGCGAAGGTCAGCGCATTCGCCTGGCCACGCAGATTGGCTCGCAACTGCGCGGCGTGCTTTACGTGCTTGACGAGCCATCGATCGGTCTGCATCCGCGCGACAATCGGCGTTTGCTGGACACGCTTTCAGCGCTACGCGATCTCGGCAACACGGTCCTGGTCGTCGAGCATGATGAAGAAACGATTCGCCGCGCGGATTACGTCGTCGATCTCGGACCGGGCGCGGGCACGCACGGTGGCGCAGTTGTCGCGTTGGGAACGCCGGAAGCCGTGGCCGGCAATCCGGATTCGATCACCGGCCTTTACATGCGTGGCGAGCTGAAAATTCCGGTTCCTTTGGAACGACGTTCGCCGAACGGAAAGGCAATCACGGTTCGCGGCGCGACCCACAACAATCTGGACGAGATCGACGTCGCGTTTCCGTTGGGTCTCTTCACGGTCGTGACCGGCGTTTCCGGCTCCGGCAAATCTACGCTGGTGGCGGACATTCTTTATCGCGCGCTGGCTAAGAATCTCTACGGCTCACTCGTCGAACCGGGCAAGCACGCGTCGATCGAAGGGCTGGAGCACATCGACAAAGTGATCGAGATCGATCAGTCGCCGATCGGACGCACGCCGCGATCGAATCCGGCGACTTACACCGGACTCTTCACGCCGATACGCGAGCTTTACTCGATGCTGCCTGAGTCGCGCGAGCGCGGATACAAGCCCGGCCGCTTCTCGTTCAATGTCAAAGGCGGGCGCTGCGAAGCCTGCGAAGGCGAAGGCATGAAACGCATCGAAATGAATTTTCTGCCCGACGTTTACGTGCTCTGCGACGTGTGCCGCGGCGCGCGTTACAATCGCGAAACGCTCTCGGTCAAGTACAAAGGCAAGTCGATCGCCGGACTGCTGGATACAACCGTCGAAGAAGCTTTGCCGCTGTTGGAGAATATTCCGCAGATTAAGCCGAAGTTGCAGACTCTTCTGGATGTGGGACTTGGTTACATCAAACTTGGGCAGTCAGCCACCACGCTGTCCGGCGGCGAAGCGCAGCGCATCAAGCTGGCGAAAGAGCTTTCGAAACGCGCGACGGGCAGAACGATCTACATCCTTGACGAGCCGACCACTGGGCTTCACTTTGCGGATGTGCACAAACTGCTTGACGTGCTTCAGCGTCTGGTCAGTGTCGGAAACACGGTGATTGTGATCGAACACAACCTCGACGTAGTGAAGAGCGCGGACTACATCATCGATCTCGGACCGGAGGGCGGGACACATGGCGGCCGCGTAGTCGCCACCGGCACGCCGGAAGAAGTTGCCGCGGTGCGCCGCTCGCACACCGGCCACGTGCTCAAGCCGCTGCTGAACGGAAGCGCGAAACGCAACGGAGCCAGACGCGGCGACGCAAAGGGATCAAAACAGGTCGTTCCTCGTGAAGAATCAAAGAAGGTCGCGTGATATACTCGCGGCTCAAAGATGAAAATCGACGACGCAACGTTCGAAGCGATTAGGTTAGCCGTAGAGAGAGGAGCCGATCCTGCGTACTGGCATTCGCGTACGCCGGAAGAGCGAATAGTGGCGCTCGAACTAATGCGACAGCGTGCTTACGGCTACGACGGGCACTCCGCTCCTAAACTTCAAAGAGTAATTGAATTTGCGACGCTCAAACACTATGAGCCTCGGCCCGCAGAGGCAGAGAACTCGGCCGACCTACCAAAAGAAGAATCGTGACAGATCGCATCTCAGCAATCGTCGCCGATAGTCTTGAGACGAAGCGGCGCTTTTTTGAAGCGCACGCCGACGCAGTTCAGCGTGCCGCCGAAATAATCGCTGCTGCCTTCAAAGCTGGCGGCAAACTTCTTCTATTCGGCAACGGGGGCTCTGCGGCGGACGCGCAGCATATTGCCGGCGAACTCGTTAATCGCTTCCTGCAAAAACGGCGCGCCCTGCCGGCGATCGCCTTGACGACCGACGGTGGAGTGCTAACGTGCGTGGCTAACGACACTGGATTCGAAAACGTGTTCGCGCGACAGATTCAAGCGCTGGGCGTGAAAGGCGATATTTGTCTCGCGATCTCGACCTCAGGCACTTCGCCGAACGTACTTGCTGCTTGCGAGCGGGCTCGCGCGCAGGGAATGAAAGTTATTGGCTTGCTCGGCCGCGACGGCGGAAGCGTCAAGGCGCTTTGCGACCTTGCGTTGGTCGTCGAGAGCGACGACACGCAGCGCATTCAGGAAACGCATAACTTGATCGGACATATCTTGTGTGAATTGATCGAGGCTGAGATATTTCCGGAATAGAACCGCTTGCCGTAGCAAGCGGTGTCAGAAGCCCGCGCGTCAGCAAGGGCTACAAACAAGCGCGCGACATTGCGGGCAAGGATACCCGCGCTCCAACCATGTCGATCTACGAAGACCTTCAGCCGCTTAACCTTGATGAAGTCAGCACCTACCCGCTCGCTTCGCGGCCGAGCAAAGTAACGGTCGAAGACTTCGCTGCGCCGGTTACGGAAGATTCTTCGCTGCGCGATTATCTCGACTCGCTCCCGAATATTCTGGCAGTTCAGAGCCTGCGCGATCTCGCTGCGCGAATGCGGCGCGCGCGCGACTCGCGCAAACCGATTATCTGGGGCTTGGGCGGCCATGTCATTAAGACTGGACTCGCGCCTGTCATCCTCGACCTAATGCGCCGCGGTTTTGTCACTGCCATCGCTGGAAACGGCTCAGTATTAGTTCACGACGCTGAGATCGCGATGGTCGGCTCAACTTCCGAAGACGTCGATGCCACGCTGGGAGCGGGCGCGTTCGGCGGCGCCGAGGAAACGGGAAAGCTCTTGAACGAAGCTGCATCCAGCGGCGCGCGCGAAGGACTGGGGTTGGGCGAGGCGCTTGGTCACGCGCTACTGGCGCTGAAACCAAAACATGAGAATCTTTCGCTGCTTTGTGCCGCCTACAAAGCGCGTGTGCCTTTCACGGCGCATGTGACCATTGGCGGCGACATCGCACACTTTCACAAGACCGTCGATGGCGCGGCGCTGGGCGCTACGTCGCACACCGATTTTCGTTTGCTCGCGGAAATTGTGAGGCGAATGGATAGCGGCGGCATCTATCTCAACATCGGTTCAGCCGTGACCATGCCGGAAGTCTTTCTCAAATGCGTTACGCTGGTGCGCAATCTCGGTCATTCTTTGAACGACATCACGACCGCGAACTTTGATTTTATCCAATCGTATCGGCCGCTGACGAATGTCGTGCATCGCCCCAACGCAGACGGCGCGGGTCGAGGCTTTGCGATCACCGGCCATCATGAACTGACGATTCCGCTGCTGGCGGCTGAACTCATCTGCGGATCAAGATCAGCGTAGCTTCGCTCATCAACTTTAATCCGGCTAAGACCAGCACTACGGAAAGCCATCGCCTGATGCCTGCGATCGGCAAAACGCGGGTTCCTAACTCAGTTCCAATCCATCCGCCGATCAGGGCAGCGGGCGCCCAGAACGTAATGTCGTTAGCAACGAAAGACACCGCCGACACATGACCGAGCAATCCCGCGACTGAGTTGACTAAAATGAATGCCGCCGACACGCCCGAAGTTTCTTTCGTAGTGGTCCAACGCATCAGCAGCAACACCGGGCTGAGAAAAATGCCACCGCCGACTCCGGTTAACCCCGAGAGCAAACCAATCGCCGCGCCCAAACACAGGGCGATCCAGATTGGGACCAGCGTGGCTTCTTCGTCCTCCGTGGCCACTCTGGCGCTGAAAAACAATCGCACCGCGCTGTATAGCAAGACGACGCCGACAATTGATTTGTAAATCGAGTCGGGCAGCGTGAGACTGCCGCCGATGAACGACGCTGGAATTGAAGCCACTGCAAAAGGCCAGAACGTGCGCCAGGAAAAAAATCCAGCGCGATAAAAACGAACGGCACCGATGAGGGCGACAATAATATTCAGCGTAAGTGCCGTCGGCTTCATCACGATTGGGGCCATGCCAAAGAGAGCCATGGCCGCGAGATAGCCGGAGGCGCCCGCGTGTCCCACTGTGGAATAGAGCAGCGCGACCACGAAAATGAGGATTGCGATCGCCAGCGCAATTATGGTGGCTGAGTCCAAAATCGAATTAACCGAAACGAAGGATTAGAAGGACCGCGGCGATGAAAACATAGCGAAGACCGTAAAGTCCAGTCTTCGACTAATCGAGTAGTGTCCCTTTTTGAAACCGGACAAACAAAAGCGGCGAGACTGAGAATCCCGCCGCTTTGTTCTCAGGTAAGGGCCTCCCGCCTGAGGATTCGATTGTAGGCTTCGATCCTTCGGCAGGCTTATATCACCGATCCGGGCAACCGCACCGCTCAAGGCAAGATTGTATTAAATAGCTCAGTGACCAGCGTTGACGCGGCTACCAGTAGTCAACCCAACGATGGCGGAAAGGATCGCTCCTCCACCTGCTGCGGCTACCATAGCTGTCAGTGGGTCCATTGTAGCTGAGCCGCCATGCACAAGGTATCCTCCTAGGACACCTCCTACGGCTCCAGCTATGAGCGTGCCGAAGAACCGAAATGGGGGCGGCGGATCGGGGAGCCAAATAAGCATCATGACTGTGCTGGTGAGGCCTCCCCCGGTTAGTGCCCAAAGTAGCAAAAGTGTAGCCATCTTTTCCTCCTTGTGGTCTGAGAAAATGGAAAGAACGGGAACCTTATACACCTCGCGTGCCACAGATGGAAGGGCTGGCTTTCAAATTAGGACACTACCACTAATCGACGCCGTTTTTGCTGGGAGTCACCGAGAGTTATAATTCACAACTCAATCGTTCATATTTCAATCGAGTGAATTCGATCAGCTTTCGATCAAAGAGATGAACAAGATCAAGATTGAACATTTTCGACGGCTCTTGTTGACCGAGTTGCGTCGTCACGCGCGCCTGGTAGGCGACGATCAGGCGGCGGCCATCGACGCCGCGGATGACGGCGCAAAGGAAAGCGCTGACTTGTCTTTACGAGATGTGATTGAAGAACTTGCTTTGAGACTCGGCGAGCGAGAGTCGCAGATGGTGGCGGATATCGATCAGGCTTTGATGCGTCTGGAAGAAGGAAGTTATGGATTGTGCGTACGCTGCGGCAAAGCGATCGACGAGCGCCGGCTCGAAGCCGTCCCCACGGCTCGTTATGACGCCACGTGCCAGGCCACAATTGAACAGGTGAATGGGGAGAACGGGTGGCCCACACTCTAATCGCTTTACCAAGTTCGCAGGACTCACGCGGACGCGCGCGTGCGATGGTGAGCGAATGCGAGGCGTGTTATGAAAAGAAAGGGTCTTGAAACGAGTGGGAGAGCTGCAGAAGCTAAGCCTTTGAGTTAGCCATTGCCTTCCGATAATCGTCGCCCTCGATAACTACCGTCTTGCACATTTCATAGAGTCGCGAGCGCAACGGAACGCCAATCCGATCTTCGAGGACCTCACCAGTATCTTTTTCATTTCTTCGCTCGTCGAAATAGTTCGTGGTGAAGATCGTCAGACGCTTCTCATTGTAGCGCGCGTTGATTATTTGCATCATCGTGTCGCGCACCCAGTCGGTTGGCTTTGACGCTCCCAGCTCATCGAGCACCAGAACCTCGGCGTCGAAAACCGGCTGGAGCACTTTCAGCTCTGAAGTCTGCGAGACAGGGTTGTAAGAATCTTGAATCTGTCTCAGCAACGCTCCGAATTGGTAGAACAAACCGCGCACCTGGTAGCGCTCGATCAGCTCGCGCAGTATTGCCACCGCCAGGTGGGTCTTGCCTACTCCTACAGCACCAATAAAGACCAAGCCGCGACCATCAATCACCAGATAGTCATCCAGTATTCTCTGGGCCTCAGTCTTCGCGATCCACTTTGAAGTCTCAGAGTCAGCGGCTTTGTAATCCTGGAGCGTGCAATGTTGATAGCGAGGCGGAATGTGCGCCGCGTGAAACAGACGTTGTCGTTGATCCAGCGTCTGGCACCGACAACGTCGCGCGCCGACTTCGGGCACAATCTCCATGCCGGTCCCAAAGCAGTGTGGGCAGCCAGGGTCCTGAGTAGTCGGGACTTCCAGAGCCGGACGATCGTCGGGCGCCGGAGCAACTCCGTCGGCCGGGCCGGTTACAATTCTCAAACGCTTATTCTTTGACTTCTCTGAAGGCATTGTCAGAAAGTTAATCGGTGAAATCCTTAGACGGTAAACTATCCAAGAAAGTGTGCGGTCGATTATAGCACTGCATCGGCGAGACTCAACGCAGCGGAGAAGTTATTTCTCTTTGGACGGTCCGCGTGCATGATTGAAAAGATCGGATGGGCGTTCAATTCGCTTGCTGCCATCCCGGCTTGCATTTTAATTGAGTGCTGGATAAACAATGCTCTGGCAAGAACCTCGACGCCAGCACCATAGTCATGGGCTTCATTCAACGATTATTGAACAAACTTGGTTTGGCGAGCGCCAACGCCAATCGGCACCCCATTCGAATTTTTTTGCTCGAGGACGACGAGCGGCGTTGCGAATGGTTTTCTCGTCGCTTCAAAGGCGATCAGCTTGACGTCGCCAGCGACGTCTCGCACGCGCGAGAATTGTTGGAGACAAGGTCGTATGATTCGATCTTTCTCGATCACGATCTGATGCCCGAGCACTACGGCGCGACCGAGGCCGACGACGAGCGCACCGGCTACGCGATCGCAGCGTTCCTCGCTTCGCGTCCTGACCTCCAACGCGCGGCAACTATCATGGTGCACAGCTTTAATGCCGATGGCGCGATGCGCATGGTCGAAGAACTTCGGCGCGCCGGTCGACAAGCCGAGTACATTCCATTTCATTTCCTGGAAGACCGAATTCGAAATTTCTGGCCGCGATAAAACCAAGGCAAGGCAAAAGTAAAAAGGTAAAAGTAAAAAGGAAAAAGGGGAAGAGTCAGGCGGGAGTTACGGGTCGAAACACTGAGTTTGCCTTCTTCCCTCTTCCTTTTGCCTTTTTACTTTTTCCTTTTGACTTGATTTTATGGTGGCCAGGGACGGAATCGAACCGCCGACGCCGGCCTTTTCAGGGCCGCGCTCTACCAACTGAGCTACCTGGCCAAAGCGAGGAAGACTTTGCAGTATAGAAATCGCGACCGAAGAGTGTCAAATCAACGGCCCTCGATCGTCTTTTCTTGATGGCGAGTTCCGCCTCTTGAGAGCAAGAGCTTTCGAGATTCGCCAATTCGCCAGGGAAATCAGCCGGGGCGTACAGTCTCGAACAAATTCGTTGACTGTTCTTTTCCGAGGTGTATAATTCGTCCCGCCGGGTGGGGCTGGCCCCAAAGGCCAGCGAGTCGCAAAACAGCTATCCGGTGCTTGAACAACGACAGTGCCCGCCAGTGCCAGCTCGGCCGTCGAATCGCGCCCTCCGTGAATCGCTACCTTCGAGCTGGCACGCGTTTTTTGGCTAAGTCTTGCACAAATAACAAAAGCGGCTTCGGTTGACCCGAAGCCGCTTTTTTCGTGTCGCGAAGCGAGCATCCGGCTCACATTCCCATACCGCTCATACCGCCCATGCCGCCGGGCATCGGAGCCTTGCCGTCTTCTTCAGGAAGGTCCGACACCATGGCTTCGGTTGTGAGCATGAGCCCAGCGATTGAAGCCGCGTTCTGGAGCGCCGTGCGGGTGACTTTCGTAGGATCGATGACACCTGCTTTCACCAGGTCTTCGTATACCTCGGTCTCCGCATTGAAACCGAAGTTGTCGTTCTTATCGCTGCGAATGCGCTCGACGACAACCGCGCCTTCTTTGCCGGCGTTCTGAACGATCTGGCGCAGAGGCTCTTCGAGGGCTCGCTTCACGATCGTCACGCCGATCTGTTCGTCAGGGTCACCGTCCTTGGTCACGTCAAACTTTTCGAGCGCCTTTGCCGCGCGCACGAGCGTCACGCCGCCGCCGGCGACGATACCCTCTTCGACAGCCGCCCGCGTCGCGTGCATGGCATCCTCGACGCGCGCCTTTTTCTCTTTCATCTCAGTCTCCGTAGCCGCGCCGACTTTGATTACGGCAACGCCGCCGACGAGCTTCGCGAGTCGTTCCTGCAACTTCTCGCGATCGTAATCGGACGTCGTTTCTTCGATCTGCGCACGGATTGCCTTGACGCGGCCCTCGATGTCGGCTTGCTTGCCGGCGCCTTCGACGAGCGTGGTGTTATCTTTGTCGATCGTGATTTTCTTGGCGCGGCCGAGATCGGAAAGCTGCACGTTCTCGAGCTTAATCCCCAGGTCTTCGCTGATAACCTTGCCGCCTGTGAGAATGCCGATGTCTTCAAGCATCGCCTTGCGGCGATCGCCAAAGCCCGGCGCCTTGACTGCCGCGATGTTCAGCGTGCCTCGAAGCTTGTTGACCACGAGAGTCGCCAGCGCCTCGCCTTCCACGTCTTCAGCGATCAACAGCATCGGCTTGCCCAGCTTGGCAACCTGTTCCAGTAAAGGCAGCAGGTCTTTCATCGAGCTGATCTTCTTTTCGTGGATCAGAATCAGCGCGTTCTCCAAAGTGCACTCCATGCGCTCCGCATCGGTAACGAAGTAAGGGCTTAGATAGCCTCGGTCAAACTGCATGCCCTCGACTACTTCCAGCGCAGTCTCCATGGTCCTCGATTCTTCGACCGTGATCACGCCGTCTTTGCCCACCTGATCCATCGCTTCGGCGATGATCTTGCCGATGGTTGCGTCGCCGTTTGCCGAAACCGTGCCGACTTGAGCGATCATGTCGCCCCTGACCGGTTTCGAAAGACGCTGAATCTCCGTGATCGCACGCTCGACCGCCTTGTCTATGCCGCGCTTGAGCGCCATCGGATTCGCGCCGGCGGCGACAGTCTTCACGCCCTCGCGAAAAATCGCCTGAGCCAGCACGGTTGCAGTGGTGGTGCCGTCGCCGGCAACGTCCGAAGTCTTGGAAGCGACTTCGCGCACCATCTGCGCGCCCATGTTTTCCAGCGCGTCCTTCAATTCAATCTCTTTAGCAACTGTCACACCGTCCTTGGTAATCGTCGGCGAGCCAAACTTTTTGTCGATCACTACGTTGCGGCCTTTGGGCCCCAGGGTGATCTTGACTGCATCGGCGAGCTGGTTGATGCCGCGCAAGATTGCTGAGCGCGACTCCTCGCCATGAACTACTTGCTTTGCCATTTGCTTTTCTTCTCCTGACTAAATTGTTTCGGTTGGTAAAAAAGAAGGGCGACCAGAGTCTCTAAGAACTACTTGGCGCCCTTCTTGCCCGCAGCGCGTTGGATGATTCCAAGAATCTCGTCCTCGCGCATGATCAAAAGCTCTTCGTCATCAATCTTGACCTCCGAGCCGCTATACTTCCCAAAAAGAACGCGGTCGCCTACACGAACATCCAACGTCTGGCGTGTTCCGTCCTCGCGATATTTCCCTTCGCCGACGGCGACAACCTCGCCTTCCTGGGGCTTCTCTTTTGCGGTGTCGGGAATGATAATCCCGCCGCGAACCTGCTCGCCTTCGTCAATTCGCCGCACAATGACGCGGTCCTGAAGGGGTTTAATGTTTACTGCCATACTGAAAAATGCTCCTTTTTCTCTCTGATATTAGACACAACCGTACTTGAAAATTGCATATCTCTTAGCTTGCCAATTTTGGCACTCTGAAAATATGAGTGCCAAGAAATATAGGAAAGGTGCGGTCACCTTGTCAACCGCGCGCGCAAGTCGGTAGTGTCAGGACACTATCCGCAAGCCAGGTAGGTTTTCGATAGCAGAAGAAGATGGATTCGGTAGAAAGCTTAGGCGCGTTTCGGGCGCTACATCCATGAGCAGGCTAGTGCGCCCTCAGTCTTGTCTTATGGTTGTTTTCGCGGGAGTGCCGGGCGCGTTCCTGTGCACGGTACGAATTGACTCGCTTTGAGATTGTGTTTCGATGGATGCCGAGCGCGTCGGCAGTATTAGTGATGCGCTTCTTGTTGCGGGTAAATGCCTTCTGAATATACAGCTTTTCGAACTCCTGCAGAGCTTCGTCGAGCATGATGTGACCGTCGAGCATCTCTTCGATCACTGCTTCCAATCGCGGGCGTATTTGCATCGGGTCTCGCTCACCACCAGGTTAAAAACGAAGACTCTCGCCGACGAGCAATTGATAAGCTTCGAGGTAACGATCGGTCGTGGCCTGCGCCACTTCCGGCGGCAGCCCGGGCGCAGGGGGCTGTTTGTTCCAATCAAGACCTTCGAGATAGTCGCGAACAAATTGTTTGTCGAACGAAGGCTGTGACTTGCCTGCCTGGTAACTGTCGGCCGGCCAGAAGCGCGAAGAATCCGGTGTCAGGACTTCGTCGATCAGAATAATCCCGCCTTCGCGATCGCGGCCAAACTCGAATTTGGTGTCGGCAATAATAATTCCCCGACCGCGCGCATACTCACTGGCTTCTTTGTAAATTCGCAACGAGGTATCGCACAGAAATCTCGTGGTGTCGCCGCCGACTATCTCTGCCATGCGCTGCTCGCTGATGTTCTCGTCGTGTCCGGTTTCAGCTTTGGTTGCCGGAGTGAAAATTGGCTCGGCCAGTTGCTCAGACTCTTGCAAGCCGTCCGGCAATTTGTGACCGCAAACCTCTCCGGTGCGTTGATAATCCTTCCAGCCGGAACCCGACAGATAGCCGCGCACGACACATTCAACGGGAAAGACTCCAGTGCGCCGCACGAACATCGATCGACCGCCAAACTCGCCCAGGTGATCGCGAACCACGTCAGGCATCTCCTCGAGTTCAGTCGTGAGCAAGTGGTTGGGAACGACATGCGCGAGCTTGGCAAACCAGAAGCGCGAGAGCGCGGTGAGCACTTCGCCCTTGCGTTCGATCGGAGTTGGCAAGACGCAATCGAAAGCCGAAATTCGATCGGTAGCCACGATCAGCAAACGATCTTCGTCAACGGCGTAAACGTCGCGAACCTTGCCGCGACGTACAAGCTCAAGATCGGAAAGAGCAGTTTCGATTACGGGTGCGACAGTAGCCATTACACGAATTACTTTCGCAAAATCAAACTCGAAATGAGGCGAGCGCGATTGTGCGCATTCACAGATGTCGTGTCAAGAAAATGCGCGAAATAAAACTGATCGACTTGCTGCGAAGCAGAGGCCGCGCGATTTGAAGTGATCAGATTGTGAGAAAGTAATCTGCGTTACACAGCCGCCGTCTTCGCTTCGCTCCTTGTGAGAGCGTCGCGCAGGCGTCGAATTTGCGCCGCATGGTTGTGAGCGTGCGCGGCGTAAATGGGCAACCAGTCTTCCGGAGTGTAAGCGCCGCTTTCGGAATGAGTGCCTTCGCGTTGCCAATCTTCGTCGCTCATCAAATCAAACAGTTGCGCGGTCGTGGCGCGTGCGCTACGGAACGCTTCCAACGCGGGGGCCATGTCGCGGTTGTTGTAATTCAATCGCGCGGCAAACGCTTCCTGGTCGTAGCCCTGAATCAGCGGATGATCTTCGACCAGCAAGCGCCGCAGACGCAAGGCACTGGTCGTTTCACTGTCGGCGAGGTGATGGACGATCTCAGCGGCGCTCCATTTGCCGGGAATCGGATGCGCAGTCAATGAATCCGAGGGAAAACCGTCCAGGCTTTCAGCGACCTGGTTGTAGCCATCCTCGTAACGGGCAATGAGTTCCTGTCGTTCCTGAGAAGTCATCAGCGCTTCACCCCTTGGTTTTGCCAGCCCGCCATCGGTGCTGGCCTTCGTTAATTCATAAGATCGGCCCCAAAAAATCGGGCCATTTCGTATTAGCGGCTCAGCGTGAGCAGCGTGAAACTGCCCGGAACCATCGGCGGTCGCGGACGCGGCGTTTGCGCAGTTGCGGCCGGCGCCGTCCCAAACTCAGCCGTGACGGTATAAACCTTATGCGTCTTCGTATCGAGCGCCATGGTGCGTGCGCGCGCCTGGGTCGGCACATTCTCGACCACGCTAAACTTATCCGGTGAATCCTCATGGATCACGGTCAAGGTGCCCTCGCCGCCGTTAGAGCTAAAGGCAAAACCGGTCTCCGGATCGAAACCCGCGCCGTCAACTCCGGTGCCGATGGGCAGCGAAGCGACGATCTGGCCGTTGTCCGCGTTCATCACGACCATCAGCTTGTTGGCGCAGCTGGAAAAAAGGCGGTGATGCTTGCGGTCTATTGCGATTCCTGTCGGCTCTTTCCCATCGCCGAGTGACCAATGAGCAAGGACGGCCAGTTTCTTCGCATCGAACGCGACTACCTCGCTCTTATCTTCCAGATTGATGAAGACCCGGCCCTTTTCATCCGCCTCCGCGAATTCAGGCCGGCCACCGAGCGCGACGGTGCCGACCACCGTTCCGGTCTTGGGGTCAATCGCCGTCGTATCCTGGCTGGCGCCGTTCATTGTGAAGACGCGCTTCGAAGCAGGGTCGTAAATGATCGCGTCCGGGTTCTTGCCCACCGTTACTCGGCCGATTTCTTTCAAGGTTTTCAGATCGAAGATGGTCACCGTCGAGTCGCGGCCGTTGCTGGCGAAGCCCTTTCCCAACTCTTCGACGATCGCGATGTCGTGCACGCCTGCGGTGTTGGGGATATCGCCTACGACGGCGGCTGTATCAGCATCCACAACCATCACGTGCGTGGAACGCGAGATGTAAACGCGACGTGCTTTGCTGTCAACCCTGAGAGAGTCCCAACCTCCGTCGCCGCCCAGCACCGTTTTCTTAGCGACGTGGTAGCCCGATGATCCGGCAGCCAGCACCAGACTTGCCAACAACACCAGAACGCAGACGAAGAGAACCGATGAAAGAGATGTGCGCATCATTTTTTGACTCCTCTGACAAATCGATTTGGAACAGATGCAAGCTACTCTCGTGCTTGGCTGGTCGTCAAGCGGACGCGGGCGAGCTTTAGGGTCTTTTGTCTTGTTCGGGCTTGTTCACGGTCAGGCACTAAACTATTCTCACACAAATCAAAACTGCGAGGACTGAATGGAAAAGTTTACCCAAACCGTACGCACCACTCTCCGGCGTCTGCCGCAACGCGGCGCGTTTGATCGCAAGTCAATCAACCAGATCCTGGACGAAGGCTTTATCTGTCACGTCGGCTTCGCTGTTGAAGGCCAGCCATTCGTGATTCCCACCGGCTATGCGCGCGTGGGCGATAGACTCTTCATTCACGGCTCGCAGGCGAGCCGCATGCTGCGCACGCTGGGGCAGGGAATTGAAGTATGCGTGACGGTGACCTTGATCGACGGTTTGGTTCTGGCGCGTTCCGCTTTTCATCATTCGATGAACTATCGCTCCGTTGTCGTATTTGGCCGCGCGACTGTAGTTGATGAGCGCGAAGAAAAGCTCGCCGCGCTGCGCGCTTTGTCCGAGCACATGATCCCCGGCCGCTGGGACGACGTGCGCGAGCCGAATGAGCGCGAGCTTCAATTGACGACGGTGCTCTCTCTGCCGCTCGACGAAGCTTCCGCTAAAGTGCGCACCGGCCCGCCTGTCGACGATGAAGAGGATTACGAACTGCCCGTCTGGGCGGGCGTTATTCCGCTGCGACTCGTTGCGAACTCGCCGATTCCTGACCCGCGTTTGCCAGCCGAGATCGATCCTCCTCCGTACGCCCTTGATTACTCGCGGCCGACGTCTAAACGCTGAAAAGCGGCGCGGAATCAGGAGTCCAGCAAGCAGTCCAGAGCCTTCCCGCCTTGCTACTTCCTGCCAAATAGTCCATAGTCGCTTACGGTTAATCCTTCTCTCGCGCATCGACGGTGATGCGCCCCGCGCACAAATCGATTAGCGCCGGCGTTTTGGATAGTTCGAGAGCAGGCTGATTTCAACTACGAAGCCGCTCAAATAAGAGCATCCGAACCTGGTCCTTCGACCGCTACCGTTTCGCCGAAGCCAATCCGATTCGCAGCTTCTTTTCATTCCCAAAAAGGGGAAAGGTATATCTGTATGTCAACGAAACTTTACGTAGGAAATCTCGCTTTCCAAACCACCAGCCAGGAGCTGCAGGAAATGTTTGCTCAAGCCGGCACGGTTGAATCAGCGAGCGTCGTGGAAGACCGCGACACGGGACGTTCACGGGGCTTCGCCTTCGTCGAAATGTCCACCAAGGAAGAGGCCACCTCAGCCATCGATCAATTCAATGGCAAGGAACTCGGCGGTCGTGCCCTCAAGGTCAATGAAGCCAAGCCACGCGAGAATCGCGGTGGTGGCTTTGGCGGCAACGGCAGCGGTGGTGGCAAACGCTGGTAAGCGCCGTCTCCGCGATCTCCGTGTCTTCGCGTCTTTGCGTTTCAAAGGCTTGATTGGACAGCAATCGGATTCGCGGTCACTTTCAAAGGAGACAATCCATTGGCAAGAGACGATTTGATTCCGGCCGAGGGCACGATCATCGATAAACAGCCGAACGCTTTTTTCAAGGTCCAGCTCGACAACAGTGCGCACGTAGTGCTGGCCGCGATTTCCGGCAGGATGCGCAAGCACCGCATACGCATTCTGGTCGGTGACCGCGTCAGCGTCGAGATGTCGCCATACGACCTCTCGCGTGGCCGGATAACTTATCGATTCAAGTGATGGGACTCGGCGCGCGTGACGCGCACCGGAGCCTGTTACTCAACCAAACTCGATGCCATGAAAAGCGAACGGGCAGCTAAGTTGCTGCCCGTTTCTCTTTTGGAGAGCATCGGATGCTGCGATCGCTTTATTCTTAGGTAACGTGAGTGATGAGTGGTTGCTAAGCTTCCCTCACCGCCCCCACGCCAGCCGGGCTGCCCTGGGGACCCCGAGTCGGGCTGCTGCCCGGACTGAGGATTTGGAAAAGTAGATGAGTGGGCCCTCGGGCAGCCCAAGCTCACTACTCATCTAACTTCAGGCACCGCTATAGCGATTTTCGCGCGGCTTGGCTGCATTGACTTTCAACGCGCGCCCGCCCACTTCCTGGCCATTGAACTTCTCGATAGCCGCCGCGCCTTCTTCGCTCGTCGACATTTCGACGAAGCCGAAGCCGCGTGAGCGACCTGTTTCGCGATCTTCAATCAGGGATACGCTTTCGACGGTGCCCGTTTGCGCGAACAATGTTTGTAGTTCGTTGCTCGACGTGTCAAACGCGAGATTACCGACATAGAGTTTCATAGACATAAGTTTCTTAACCTTTCCCCTTTTGGGGTTGCTCACCCCGGAAGACTTCTCCCCTGGCGAGTTAACAGAAGCCAATGCTGACCATGGGCTTCCCAATTTGCCGCGGAATTACATTCCCATTCCGCCGCCCATGCCGCCGGACATTGCTCCCGGCTTCTCATCTTCCTGTAGTTCAGAAATGAGGGCTTCAGTTGTTAGCATTAAGCCCGCGATTGATGCGGCATTTTGCAGCGCGCACCGCGTGACCTTGGCGGGATCAATAACGCCCGCCGCCACCAGGTCTTCGAACGTCTCTGTCGCTGCGTTGTAGCCAACGTTCGGATTCTTTTCAGAGCGAACCTTCTCGACAATCACAGCGCCTTCTTTGCCAGCGTTTGCGACGATCTGACGTAGTGGCTCTTCCAGCGCGCGCTTGACGATGTTGACGCCGATTTGCTCGTCTGGGTCGCCGGCGGGTTCGTCCTCGTTATTAGCCTCGAACAGTTTGAACTTTTCGAGTGCCTTCGCAGCGCGAATCAGAACCACGCCACCGCCCGGCACGATGCCTTCTTCAACCGCCGCGCGGGTCGCGTTCATTGCGTCTTCAACACGCGCTTTCTTCTCTTTGAGTTCCGTTTCCGTGGCTGCGCCGACGCGAATTATCGCAACGCCGCCGACCAGTTTTGCCAGACGCTCTTGCAGTTTTTCGCGGTCATAATCCGACGAGGTGTCGTCGATTTGAGTCTTAAGCGTTTTCACGCGACCTTGCAGGTCCTTGGTATCGCCGCCGCCATCGATGATTGTCGTGTTCTCCTTGTCGAGCGTCACACGCCTGGCGCTGCCCAGGTCTTCAAGCTTCACGTTCTCAAGTTTGATGCCGAGGTCTTCGCTGATGACTTTACCGCCAGTAAGGACTGCAATGTCTTCGAGCATTGCCTTACGACGATCACCGAAGCCCGGTGCTTTCACGGCTGCGACGTTAATCGTGCCACGCAGTTTGTTGACCACGAGGGTAGCCAACGCTTCGCCTTCAACATCTTCCGCGATAATCAAAAGTGGTTTGCTCAGCTTGGCCGCCTGCTCAAGAATGGGCAGCATGTCTCGAAGCGAGGAAATCTTTTTCTCGCTGATGAGAATGGCCGGATTCTCGAGCACGGCCTCCATGCTTTCCGCGTTGGTGACGAAGTAGGGCGAAAGGTAGCCGCGATCAAATTGCATCCCTTCGACAACCTCGAGGGCGGTCTCCATCGTCTTCGATTCTTCGACGGTGATGACGCCATCTTTGCCAACCTTCTGCATCGCCTCGGCAATCAACTCGCCGATTGTGTGGTCGCCATTTGCCGAGATCGTGCCGACTTGCGCGATCATGTCACCGGTGACCGGCTTCGACATTTTCTTGATCTCTCGAGTTGCACGCTCAACCGCTTTGTCGATGCCGCGCTTCAAGGCCATCGGGTTCGCACCCGCCGCGACGGTTTTCACACCCTCGCGGAAAATGGCCTGCGCCAGCACGGTCGCCGTAGTCGTGCCGTCGCCCGCGACGTCGCTGGTCTTCGAGGCTACTTCGCGCACCATCTGCGCGCCCATGTTCTCCATTGGATCTTTGAGCTCGATCTCTTTCGCCACCGTCACGCCGTCTTTGGTGATTGTCGGGCTGCCATATTTCTTATCGAGAACGACGTTGCGCCCCCTCGGTCCCAGCGTGATTCTCACTGCGTCGGCGAGTTGATTGACGCCGCGCAAAATTGCAGCGCGCGATTCTTCGCCATGAACTATTTGCTTTGCCATAATCTTTGTTTCTTCTCCTAATCAAATTTGTTGGTGATGTCCCTCATCTGTCCTTTTGAAGTGACTCAGGGCGGTCAGCTCTGCTTTCAAGCAAAGACGCACCGCTCTACTTCCTGGCCTTGTGCCCGCCCGCAGAGCCAGCAGCCGCACCGGCGCGCTTGATGATTCCAAGAATCTCGTCCTCGCGCATAATCAACAGTTCTTCACCGTCGACCTTGATCTCTGAGCTGCTGTACTTGCCGAACAAGACGCGGTCGCCTGCCTTGACATCCAATGCCTGGCGCGAGCCGTCTTCCTTGTATTTGCCAAGGCCTGCGGCGATCACTTCGCCCTCTTGCGGTTTCTCTTTCGCCGTGTCGGGAATGATGATGCCGCCGCGAACTTGCTCGCCTTCATCAATGCGTTTCACAATCACGCGGTCGTGCAGTGGTTGGATATTCGTGGTCATAACTTATTTCCAGTCTCCTTTTTCGGTTTCCATAGAAGATTTTGAGGTCTGCTTATATGTCAGACTAATTGCGAACGTAGACACTACTGGCCTTGTCGTAGTTGAGCTGTTAGGTTTCAGACGATCTGGAAGATTCCAGAAGAGCTGAGAATGGAGTTAGCTGGTCTCGGTTCTATGCAACCTTACGGCATACCAGCGTATATGTCAAATGCAGAATATATTGCGTGTATGGTAAATAGTGTCCCCCAACGGCCACGTTCGCCAATTTTCACGGCGTACCATGGTCCACCACCCAGTTGGTTAGCCGTGTTCCTCAAGCCACTCCAGGAGAGCGCGAACACTGCCGGTGGCGATGCCAATGCTCGAATCTGCCGCGCCGTAATAAAGGTGGATTGTGTCGCCATCAGAACCAATGGTGTATCCACAGGGAAAGACGACATTGTCTACGTCCCCGGGCAGCGACATATTTTTGTGAAGCGAGTATGATACCGTGCAAATCGAAACGTGCGGTTGTTTGCATTTGTAATTGTCAGTGGAGAGCGAAACTCTTTCCCTCGGTCGCTCTCTTGATCCCCATGCTCCGGGACCAAAACACCAGCCGAACAAGGGCGGCCGAGGTGTTTCTGATCAGACCGTCTTCGCTTGCAGAACGGCACGTGTTGCGGATCAAACTGGTGAGAAGGAGGTAGTCGTATGAGCGCTCGTACACCACAGATCAACTCCCGGGACTATGCTGAGTTGAAGCGGTCTCAGCTAATTCAAGAAATTCACGGATATGGTCCCAACTATCTGCTGCGAGAAAATGAAGACGAATTGTGCCGGCTGCTGCTGGCAAAATATGAAAAGCACTTCCCGGCAATGAGCGCGGACGAAACATCAAACGCGTGCGGCCGCGGCGGATCACTTGAAGCGACAATCAGGGAGAACTTGCTCCAGCGCAAGGCGGATTTTGTTCACAGGGCAAGGCCCCATCGTAAACGCTTAAACGAACTCACTCATTAGCGGCGCTTTCGTCATAAGCTAGCCGGAACTTTTGATAAAGACGGCGTAGATTGTCGACCGGTCTTTCATAGAATTCCTCCCGGCGTATGTCCATCCAATTGTCCATCCAATCGAGATCCGTTTTCAGTTCCTCGCGTTCCAATCCCGATAAACGCCGAATCTCAGCGACGGCGGATTTCGGTAAACCGTCTGCGCGCCACAAACCGAAGTAACGCTCGTGCGCGGCCTGATCCAATGGCGGCAGACTCCACAAGCTCTGCACGTAATCGCCGTAGCACCAGAGAAACCCGCCGAGCAAGCCATGCCGGTTGAGCAATTCAATCGCTCGCGCCGTGTAAGCTGCCGCTTTGTCCTCCGCCAACAATATTGGATCAGCATCAACCCTCAGATCTGCGGCTGCAGCCAGCGGAATTGTTGGCGCGCCAAATTCCTCAAACAACACTTCGCGTCGTCCTAGCCAGCAAGTGATTAAGCCGAGAAACGGGAGCAACAACGCATCCGTCGGACTGTTGGCCCAGCGGCAATAGATCGGGTAGCCGTGCATGCAAAGAAAATCGCAGACCATTGCCGCTTCGGCGGGCCCCAGATTGCGGTCCTCTTCCAGGTCTTCCATGTGCAAACCGATCGTGATCGGATGAATGGAGTCTGCCGCTCTGATTTCCGTAGCGATTCGCTGTAACCACTCCACTCCGGCTGCTCCCGATGGCGGCACTACGCAGTTGGAGTTCTCGTTGCCCAGGTCCCAGGCCCACAACGCCGCATGATCCTGAAGCGCGCCCGCGACCTCGCGGGCGAGGAGAGACTGCGCTTCGATGATCTGTTTGTCGGAGTACCAGTTCCTCGGTGCCGCGTCGACGGCGCGGCCGCCGGCAACGATGCGGAACCGCGGTTTGGGATCTGAAGGCGGTGCCTGTTCAAGTGCCCAGGTGGGAATCCAGTTCACACCGCTCATGTGACCGGTGAACAGCGTTACGATCAACGAAAGGCCATGATCGGCTGCGATATTGGCGACTTGACGAAGATGCGCTAGTGCGCTCTTGGAAACGAGGTTGGGGGCAGGTTGAAAGTCTTCCCAGAGTAGAAAGATGCGAACAGAATCGAAGCCGGCGGCACGAATGCGCGCGAAGTCTCGCGCGACTTCCCCAGCGTCAAAGCGCCGCCACCAGTACATTGCACTGCTGATTGGCCAGTAGTTGACACCAAGGCGAAAGTTCATTGAAAAGTAGTGATAAGTGATTATGAGTAATGTGTAACGAAGCCTGCGCGACGAGCACAGCGAGGAGGCAATCTCTTCCGCTCATCACTCATCACTCATTATCAGTCATCACTTTGGCCCGCGCGTCCAAAATCGTCCTGCAGGCGCACAATGTCATCTTCGCCGAGATAGCTGCCGCGCTGGACTTCAATGAAAATCAGCGTCTCGTTGCCGGGATTCTCCACGCGGTGTGCGACGCCCACGCCGATATCAATCGCTTCGCCGACGGGGCCACGATGATCTCGCGGTCATCGAGTGTAACCCTGGCAGTTCCCTGCACCACTACCCAGTGTTCCGCGCGCTGCGAGTGCTTCTGATAGCTCAGCCGCTTGCCGGACAGAACCTCGATGCGTTTGACTTTGAAGTTGTCTCCTTCATCAAGCACCGTGAAGGAACCCCACGGCCGCCGATCAAATTTCGGCCACGTGTCGGCAGCGGTTTCAGGCATGTGCAGTTACCTCCTTGTAAACGCGGATGTATTCATCAACCATGTGCTCGCGACTGAAATTCTGCGCCACGTATCGCCGGATTGCCTCGGCGTTAAGCTGTTCTACCAGGCCAAGCGCGCTGACGGCTTCGTCTATCGTATCGACGATGAATCCTGTTTCGCCGTGCTTAACCACCTCCGGCACCGAACCGCGCCCGCGCGCGATCACCGGGACACCGCAAGCCATCGCCTCGATCATGCTCAAACCAAACGGCTCGGCAAAGTTGATCAGGTGCAAAAGCGCGAACGCCCCGCCAAGAACACTATCACGACTCTCCGGTCCCACCGAACCGAGGTAGCGGACTCTATCATTGTCGAGATGCGGCGCCACTTCGCGATCAAAATAGTCCTGGTCCTGAATGATTCCCGCAATCACCAGCGGGCGGCCTGCTCTGCGGGCCACCTCAATCGCTTCAGCGACACCCTTCTCGTGATGGATACGCCCGAAGAAGAGTAGATAGTCGCCACGCTTACGCGGCAGTCTGAATTCTTCGAGCGGAATGCCGTGATAGATTGTCGCAACATAATTCAGGCAGGGGTGACGATCGGCATCGCTGATTGCGACATAGTGGGCGCGTCCGTTGTATTTTTCATAAACCGGCACGATCCGTTCCGATGAAAAGCCATGGATCGTAGTCAGCACTGGCGTGTTCACCAGTCCGCAATACGAGAGCGGCAAGAAATCAAACTGGTTGTGAATCAGATCAAACTCAGCGGCGCGCTCGAACACCGCGGAGATGTGCAAACACTCCCAAACCTTTGGGTCGATGCTCTGGTCTTCCGAGTACGGGCGCGGACAAACTGAAACGAGCCGCGCGCGCGTCACCGAATCGCCGGTGGCAAAGAGCGTGACATCAATGCCACGCTCGACCAGTCCTTCGGTCAAGAGCGACACGACGCGTTCCCACGGTCCATAGTGACGCGGCGGCACCCGCCACGAGATTGGCGCCAGCATTGCGATGCGCATAAACCAAGACGAAGTCGTTAGCAGCCCAACAAGGGATTAAACAACCCAAAGCGGCGGCAGCATCACGATCTAACTATTGTTCTTCAGCCACTCCAGGAGGGCGCGAACACTGCCGGTGGCGAGGCCAATGCAAGAATCCGCCGCGCCGTAATAAAGGTGGATTGTGTCGCCATCAGAACCAATGGTGTAGCCACAGGGAAAGACAACATTGTCTACGTCCCCGCGCACTTCGTAGGGTTCCTCCGGTCCAAAGACCCACTCATCGCCGCGCTTTAAGCAAATCTCCGGCTGCTGCAGATCAAACAGAGCTAAGCCCAGACGGTAGATGCACCCGGCTGGTGTCTGCCGCACTCCGTGGTAGATCATTAGCCAACCCTTCGGAGTTTCGATCGGTGGGGGCGACAGCCCGATCTTATTAGCATCCCACCAGGCCCCGCGCCGAGCTTCCAGCATCAACTTGTGGCGACCCCAGTGGCGTAGATCAGGCGAATAAGAGATCCAGATGTGAGCTCGAGGAGCGCTGACCGGGCGATGGACCAAAGCCCAACAGCCGTCGATCCGATGCGGCAGCAGAGCTGCATCCTTATCTTCCGGTGACATGATCACTCCATAGCGCTCGAAGCTCTGGAAATCTTCCGTGAGTGCCAGGGCTACACCGGGGCCGTCGCGCGTGTAGGCTGTATAGACCACTGCGTATGTACTCAACTCGGGGACATAGGTGATGCGTGGATCTTCAATCCCCCACAGTTCTTCAGGGAATTTGTCGGGGTCAGCCATTAGAGTGGGTTGGGGGTCAATCTGCCAGTTATCAATACCGTTGGCTGAGCGGGCGACACAAAAGTGAGAATGTCCACGGCGGTCCTCAACACGGCACAGAAGCAGCGTGGTCCCATCTCGCAACAACGTGGCCCCGGGATTAAGCACACTATTGATGGGATAGGGCCAATCGGTGACGCTCAAAATGGGATTGAACTGGTGGCGGCGAAAGAGTTCCACAGGTTGATTGCTCATTGTGATCGGGTCTCCACGGATAGAAGTGCATTTTCAGCCAGGCGCAACTCCAATAAGGCCTGGAGATAAGCCAGCGTAGATTCCGCGCCCTGATTCTCGTTGGCACGGTCGGGATGGAGGCCGTCTCGGCAACCACCAGTGGTCGGGTCGTAGACGGGTAGATTCAAGTCGTTGCGCCCGCTGAACCAGTCGAAGGCCCGTCCCGCTTCCTTGCGCCAGCGTTTGTCTCCCGTGATCCGGTATGCTTCGAGGCAAGCGGACACCGTAGCCTGGGCCTCCACCGGCTGTTGATCGAAGCGGGCACGTTCACCGCCCTTCCGATAGAAACCGTTGGAGCCGACGGGTACAAAATGCTGCCCCTCCCCGCCAGCGCGTTGTAAGTCGGCGAGCCAGGTAAGTGACTCCAGCCCGGCATCGGTCATGGCGTCGTTTGGCATCCATTGGCCGCACAAGAGCAGGGCGTGCGGCAACACAGCGTTGCAGTAGGTCAGCCGATCTTCGTACCAGTGCCATTTATCGGCGTTGTTCGTTTTGTACAACTCCCCCAGCCGCCCGGCCAATTCCTCTCGGACCTGGTTGGCCATGCGGTCACCTTCAAACCGCCGAAGATATTCGTGGATGCCGATGAGCGCAAAGGCCCAGGCCCGGGGACTGGTAGTGTCGCGAATGGTCGGCAAGGCCTGCTCGAACAAGCGGCCTGCCATGCTCTGAAGGGCCGCGGTGTTTGAGCGGCCCAACACAGTCCCCAGTGACCACAGTGCACGGCCGTGGCTATCGTCGGACCCGCTCTCTTCCAGCCAGTTGCGCTGGTAATCCATGAAGTTGCGAAAGCGTCCCGTCTCTGGATTGAAGGCGTAACAGATAAAGGCGAGATAGCGGGAGGCCAGCGCCGAGGCCTCACTATGGCCCAACTCCTCGAGCAGAGCACCGACCATCAGCGCGCGGGCATTATCGTCGGTCGTGTAGCCCTCGCGATAGTTGGGCACGGTGAACCGGGCATGCTGCAACATGCCGGTCGTGTCCGTCATGTTGTGTAAGTGATCCAGTTTGAGTGGCGGCAATTCTCCGGGTCGTTTGTCGAGTGGTTTAACCGCAAAGTCGACCGGACAAAAATGACGACGTTCGGCGCGTGCCCGATCGAAACTGTCCCGGTAGCGCCGCGCCACCTGGGGCCAGATCATGTCGCGTCCAAACAGATAGGCCCGCTTGCGCATGGCGTGGCACCTGGATTCGTTGTCCAATAGATCGATCACTTGCTCAGCCAACGCCCCTGGATCGCCGAATGGCACCAGCACCCCTCGCTCATCGCCGAGCATCTCTTCAGCATACCAATAGGGCGTCGAGATCACTGCCTTGCCGGCGCCAACGGTGTAGGCGAGCGTGCCGGACGTCATCTGCGCGGCGTTAAGATAAGGAGTAATGTAAATGTCTGCAGCGCCAATGAACTCGATGAGTTCCTCCAAACTTACAAATCGGTTGTAGAAGATCACCTGACCCTCGACGCCTTTTTCCTGGGCCAGCCATTGCAGGGACAACCGATAAGTTTCACCGTCACGCTGGATCACGTGAGGATGGGTTGCGCCAAGGATGATGTACACGACATTCGGATGCTTAGCCAAAATGTCTGGCAAAGCTGCAATGACATTTTCAATCCCTTTATTGGCGGACAGCAATCCAAAGCTAAGTAAGACGATTTTGCCTTCCACGCCAAACAGGTCCTTGTGAAAACTCGGATCCACAAAGGGCACATCGGGGATACCGTGCGGGATCAAGTCAACTTTCTCCAGCGGCACGCCATAGATCTCGTGCAGAAACTCCGCGCCGCGCTCGCTCATTACTACCAACCGATCAGACAAGCCGGCGACTTCTTCCAACACTCGCCGCTGGTCGGGATCAGGCTCGCGCAGAATCGTGTGCAGGGTGGTGACGATGGGCATGCGCAACTCACGCAAGAGGGCCAGAATGTGACTGCCCGCCCGCCCGCCAAAGATCCCATATTCGTGTTGCAGGCACACGAGATCTACATTGTTGATATTCAAGAAGTCGGCGGCGCGGCGATAGGAGTCAATGTCCTTCTCGGTTAGTTCGAAGCGAACACGACTCGGATAGGCGTAGCCAGCCACGTTGTCGTTGACTGGTACAGCTATGCAGGTTATCTCACTATCTTCTGTCGCGATGGCCTCGCATAAGTCGGTGGTGAACGTGGCGATACCGCACTGGCGCGGCAGGTAGTTGCCGATGAAGGCAACGCGGTTGAGGCTTGAACTGGTTGAACTTTGGCCCATTGCGCCCTTTTTCGAATTCCCGATGAGACCTCAGGCCAGCCAGCACAAAAGAACAGGCAGCGTTAGTTGCCGCCGCCTGTCCGGAAGAGATTGGGGATCGGCCATTTCCGAGAACCGCACCTTATGAAAGGGGGATCATTTCACTGACCGCGTTTTTGCGCTGCGCCCTTTAGCAATCCTTTTTCCATTAGTGAGCGAGAGCACATCGCCGGGTTGGCACCGAAGCGCCTGGCAAAGCTTCTCCAGCGTATCGAAATTAATTCCGAACGCTTTGCCCTTCTTCAGGCGCCACAGCGTAGTGTGGCTGATGCTCGTTTGTTTGGCCAGCCAATAGAACGTCCGCCCGTGGCTTTTCAATAACCCATCGACTCGAATCTCAATCATGGTGCGCCTCTTTCGTGTTGAAGTATATATCACACACGAAAGATATTGTCCACACGGTATATATTGTGCACTTGACATATATCGGAGCGTGGCGTAATGTCGGTCCTCGTTCTCCCCGGGCCTTGGCGCACGGGAATCCGGGGTCCCCAACCTGTCATTGGTAAGAACCTATTCTGACTGAATGCATGGAGAACCAATTATGAGCACCCTTAACATCCATGAGCGTCGAATCGGCGAGGTGACCATCCTGGACATGGACGGCAACATAAGAATCGGCGGGAGCAACGTTGCGCTGAAAAAGGCGATCCAAAATTTGGTTGCAGAAGGTCGAAATCAGATCGTCCTGAACCTGGCGCGAGTCACTTACATCGATTCGAGCGGTCTGGGGGAGCTTATTTCCAGTCATGTCACTTCGAACCACAAGGGCGGGCAGATCAAGCTGCTAAATCTCACACAAAGATTCCATGAACTGATGACGATCACAAAGCTCATTACTATTTTTGATGTCTATACGGACGAGTCACAAGCCGTCCACAGTTTCAAAATACATGACGCGATTGCAGTAGCGGCTGCGCCAGGAATGACGAGCGCTCCTTTTTAGCAACAGGTGAATCAGGCGCGTGGTGACGCCACCAAAAACCTCCAATCACGCGCAGCCGCAACCACAGACTCCACAATCGTACTCCCCCTCATTTCAAAATCTGTCCGACCGTTTGAATCCCCGTGATACCCTTGTGTCACACCAGAGTGGACCAGGCAAACAAGACTGTATGTGTGCTAACCACCGATTTGATATGCTTTTCTTTGAGCTATTGCGGGTTGTGGTGGGCTCTTGAAGGCCGACTCCCACATCTGGTAGAATTAGGATTCTCCTCACGCGAATTGGTCGCGTTTCAAAGGTGACCGCAGCATGGAGACTTACTCATGTCTGTAATCGCAACACCTAATGGGTCCGCTGAAAACCGGCTGCTCGCCGCGCTTCCTGCCGACGAATACGCACGCCTCCTTCCACAACTGCAGCAAGTCTCGTTTTCTCTCGGTGAAGTCGTCTACGAATTCGGCGGACACTTGGAATATGTCTTCTTCCCTACGAACTCAATCGTCTCTTTGCTCTATACCATGGAAAACGGCACCAGCGCCGAAATGGGTTTGACGGGTAGTGATGGCGTGGTCGGGATTGCCCTCTTCATGGGTGGCGGCACCATGCCCAACCGGGCCGTCGTACAGAGCGCCGGCGGCGCCCTGAGGATGAAGGCCAAGGTGCTGCAAGATGAATTCGCGCAGGGTGGAAAATTCCAATACTTGCTGCTGCGCTATACTCAAGCATTAATCACTCAGATATCACAGACGGCCGTTTGCAACCGTCTGCACTCGGTGGAGCAGCAACTTTGCCGCTGGCTGTTGCTAAGCCACGACCGGGTGAATGCAGATGAGTTGATCATGACCCAGGAACTGATTGCCGACATGTTGGGCGTACGGCGCGAAGGCGTTACCGTAGCTGCCGGTCGCCTGCAAGATTCCGGAGCAATTAGTTACGTTCGCGGTCACATCAAGATCCTCGACCGCCAGAAGTTGGAAGAAACCGTCTGCGAATGTTACCGGGTGGTCAAAGACGAGTTCGATCGGTTGCTCGGATGACAGGACATCCTTTCCTTCGGTGTTGTCACATCTTCGAAATCCGGTCGGTCGGCGCTAGTCTTCTTGCGATATGTCTCTCACAATCTTCCCGTTCGAGTCTCATCTGATCCAATCTCCGCTTATCCTGAACTCCCGCAGCATCCCGCTGAAGGCACCAAGGGAAACACAAACCCAGGGCAGCGAGAAACATGGCGAATACTAGAATGAAAATATGACGATGTACCGCGCCCTCTATCAGTCCTGAACCCGGTCCACACTGCACCACCTAACAGGGTTATGCCTATTGCTATCTCCACTATTCGCATAGTACTGGCTGACTCTACGACTGGTTGGCCCAAATGGGTCCGCGAGCCCCCCTCCTTTGCCTGTTCTTTGCGATAACCCGGGAAGATTTACAGCGAAGCGAAAACAATTGCAAGCAAAACCATGGCTTACGTCTCAATGTAATTTCCTTACTCCGAAGCTGCCCAATGTCATACTTTATTAGTCAACATTGTAAACGAGACACCAAGTTCACTCACTGCGTTCGGCTTTGTGTGTTAGCGCACAGACCCAGCCTCTTTTGACTGCTATAAACTCACTTAGCTCTGCTTTAGAAATTACGTTTCGACATCGGGGATCGGGTCAGCAACCTTCTTCTTGAGCCGCCTTGTAATTTTCCTGAGAGGGCTGAAGAGAGAGAGAGAGGATGATCTCCGCGTCCAACGGCACCCCATCCATTAAGCGGATTCTCTGGTGCAATTAATACTCTGCGACGTGTGTTTGGAAAACCTCGGTGGAAGCTTTTGAAGCTGAAAGGAAAAAGATGAAGAATTCAAAACGTATCATGTCTGCGCTTATCCTGTTCGCGCTCGCAATCATCGGCGTGAGCGCACAGGCGCAGCGACAGTCCTCCCGCGTCTCGACGCGTCAGGTCGGCGGCATACTTCAACGACTGGAGCAAAGCTCCAATAGGTTCCGCGACAGTCTGAATGACGGTCTGATTTCTGACCGCATCGACGAAACGCGTCCGCAAAACGACATCAACTCGTTCGAACCCGCTTTTGCGAGCGCCATTGATCAGTTCAGGGATCGGTTCACTCGTCGCCGCGCGGTCGCTGCCGATGTTCAGAACATCTTGCAGAAGGCATCGCTCGTCAACGGTTTCATGACCCGCAATCGGTTGAACGTGCAGGTGCAGAACGATTGGGCGTCAGTTCGAACCGATCTGAACGCGCTGGCGAATGCCTATGGCGTAAGTTGGCAATGGAACCGGCAAACTCTTCCGCCGGTCAACCCAAGTCGGTCGTCACGACTGTCCGATAGCGAACTCAATCAGTTAATTCAGCGGATCGAAACTGGCGGCGATACGTTCCGTTCAAGTCTAACCGGCGCTTTTGGTCAGGGTCGCTACGATCAGACGACAAGCGAAGTCAACATGAATGATGCTGTTCGGGACTTCAAGAACGCGACGGATCAACTGCGCAATCGCTTCGACGCCAGGCAGTCGGTTACG
The DNA here is from genome assembly GCA_035545035.1 of Pyrinomonadaceae bacterium. Taxonomy (GTDB): domain Bacteria; phylum Acidobacteriota; class Blastocatellia; order Pyrinomonadales; family Pyrinomonadaceae; genus UBA11740. The sequence goes on along the minus strand of DASZZL010000166.1, from coordinate 3,447 downwards.
GGCGACGTCGAACATCTGCTCGAACATGCCACCCCGATCGACACTTACATGCACAATAACCGGCTTACTAACCGGGCGCAGAATGATTGGTCAACTTTGCGTGGAGACCTAAACACGCTAGCCGGCGCATACAACCTTTCTGCGAATTGGCAGAATGGCGCCGCTCCGCCGGCAGCATACAACTCAAATAGTCGCTTAACCGGAACCTACAGGTTGGATTCGTCGCGCAGCGACAAGCCCCGCGATGTTGCGGACCGCGCGACTCGGAACCTTTCCAACAACGAACGACAGGGTATCTCTGATCGCATGCTGGCCCGACTCGAATCACCTGAGATGTTGGCAATTGAGCGGCGTGGCTCAACGATGACGATGGCGTCGTCGCGCGCTCAGCAGTCGACCTTTGAAGCAGATGGCGTCGAGCGCCAGGAGCAACTCTCCAATGGTAGATCCAGCCGGGTAACCGCGACGTTGCGGGGAGACCAGTTAGGCGTTAGTTCAACCGGCTACAGAGAAAATGATTTCAACGTCACTTTCGAGCCCATCGAAAACGGTGGCCGGCTTCGCGTGAGACGCGAGATCTATTCGGACCGCCTAAGCCAACCTATCGTTGTCAATAGCATCTATGACCGGACCTCGAATGCCGCGCAGTGGAATATCTATGACGGCCCGGCGTCGGTTCCGGGCAACTCAGGTGCGACCAGCGGTGAATTCATCGTGCGCGATGGTGATACCGTAGTGGCGGTTCTGAACAATGACCTGACCACAAAGCAGGCGAAGCAGGGCGACCGGTTCACCATGACCGTGCGCGACTCTGGTCAATACGAAGGCGCGGTTATCGAAGGCACGGTGGGTAGCGTTAACCAGGGTGGACGACTGACAGGCCGATCCGGGATGTCGCTCAACTTTGACACGATCCGGCTGCGCAACGGTCAAACCTATCGGTTCGCCGGAATACTCACGAGTGTCCGAACGTCGAATAACGACACAGTCAAGGTTGATAACGAAGGAAGCGCGCAAGGGGACAACCAGACCACGCAAACTCTCGAGCGCGCGGGCATCGGCACGGCCATCGGCGCGATCATCGGCGCAATTGCCGGCGGGGGTAAGGGCGCGGCGATCGGCGGAGTAATTGGCGCCGCAGGCGGAGCCGGCTCAGTTTATGTTACGGGCAAGGACAACCTTGAGCTTCCCAGCGGCACGGAACTGACGATTCGGTCGAGCGCCCCGGGCAGGTAGTGGCTCGTGTGAACGAGCTGCTCGAGCGTGCAGAGAAGCTGGCCAATAAAGAGACGATAGAAAGGGAACTATGCCGTTAATTCAGTTAGTCGTTGTTCTCATTGTGGTCGGCGTGTTGCTTTGGTTAGTCAATAACTACATTCCGATGGACCGAAAGATCAAGCGGATTCTGAACATAGTAGTTGTCATCGCCGTAGTGCTGTGGCTGCTGAATCTGTTTGGACTGTTTAGCTCGATGTCCACCATGCATGTTGGCAGATGACTAACTGGCTATAGACAGAAAGGAAGGAACGTTATGGGAATACCTAACAGGGAAGAAGTGAAGGGCAAATACGAAGCAGCCGTCGGCGCGGTTAAGGAAGAAGTTGGCCACGTGATCGACGACAAAGAGATGGAACGACAAGGCGCCGCCGAACGCGACGCCGGTGACACTCGCCACCAGGTCGGGAAGGTCAAGCGCAAGGTCGGCGAGGCAATCGAGGATATTGGAAAGTTTGTGCGCACGTAGACATGGCGATGAAGCCTTGAAGCCGGCACGGAACTAACGATTCGGTCGAGTGCACCAGGCAGATAAGCTGCCGAAGGAAGCATTCGTCCGTGATCACGAAGAGATTGCTTCGTGCTTATTATCAATGGTGGGTAGGGGAGGGTTGCGCGGTCGTAAACGATCGTGAAACCCTCCCCACTCTTTTTCAAGTTCTCTTTTTTTCACAGCCGCTGCTATTTCGACGAGACCCTTCCCGAGATGACCAGCAAGTACGGATTCAAGTGCAGTTTCAATCCGACATTTGCCGGAGCTTCAGGCAAGGAATGGATCTCAAAGGGCTACTGCGGTCTGGATCAGGGTCCGATGGTTTTGATGATTGAGAACTACAGGTCAGGATTTCTCTGGCGGCTGATGCGTCGCTGCCCCTACATCATCGACGGGCTTAGCCGCGCAGGTTTTGGGGGCGGCGGCGCTGGGCGACTGGCAGCAGTAAGCCGGGATGCTACGCGGAGTCACTATGTGGCTTTTCGGCCAACGCACTGCGACGCCTTGCTTCTCGAAAAAGCTGGTAGTGCAATAATTACTATTAGCCGGTGCGTAACGCTGGCTGGATTCAATCAATGAAGTGTCTTGCCGCGCCCCCATCTCGGGAGAAAGCTATCGTACTCCTCTTTGATGATTCCGTAGCATTGGCAAGCGACTGCCTCAAAGCCTGCTCTATTTAGAATTGTGAGAGTGCCACGACTGTAACTCACCAACTTCTTACGCTGGAGGTTGCCGGCAGCCTTGTTTACGCCCTCGCGCCGCACGCCCAGCATGTTGGACAAGAATTGCTGCGTGAGTTGAAACTCGTCAGCCCCCATCCGGTCACGTGTCATCAGCAGCCACCGGGCAAGGCGAGCGTCTGTCGGATGGAATCGGTTGCAGGCAGCCCCTTGGGCGATCTGTGTCAATAGTGAGTGCGTGTACCGTCGCAGCAGCCGCGGCAACGAACCACCATTGTTGCACTCCTTTCGATAGGCGGTTGCCTTCATTCTCATGGCCGCGCCCGCGCCTCGCACCACAGCGCGATTGCGCGAGGTTTTCACTCCCAAGAATACGGGTAAGCCCACCATACCTTCCCGGCCGATGATGCCAACTTCAAGCGTGGCCCGGCCTTCAACAACAGCGAGCAAAGAGATAATGCCGCTGGCGGGAAAATAGACGTGACGGATTAGATCGCCAGGCTCGTAAATCACTTCCCCGAAGACCAAAGGGAACGGTTCTAAGTTAGGCAGCAGCCGTCGATATTCATTCTTTGGCAGGGCAGCGAGAAGCCGGTTTATTGGTGGCGCGAGCTTTGGCGTGGCTGCAGGCATTTGAGCATCTCCTTGTTTCGGTCGTGTTGCGCAAAGTCAACAAACAGCACAAGAAGAAGTCTCTGGAACCTAGTCCCGATGCCGAATGGTGAATCTGTATAGTCCACGAAAAGACCTTTATAGGATTCTAAAGCGCGACTGTCTGTGCCCTAACGTACATATACGAGGGGGTGAGGAAGAAGCGGACGGATCCTCTTGGCCGGGGGCAGCCGGTCATACTTGGTTCTGACACCACAAACGGCCTGCGGAGAAGCTCTTGAGTGCATTCATGTGGGAAAAGCGAGTTCCTCGGGACCAGCCACGTACGACGCTTGCCGCGTCAGCAGTCAAGCTGGGAAGGTTCACGTCTAGCCAACGTTCTAGTCG
>DASZZL010000165.1:0-11964 GCA_035545035.1 Pyrinomonadaceae bacterium | reverse complement strand
ACGGTTTCAACTTTGAAGCTGGTTTGTGAGCCGGGTGAGGTCTCGACTTCCCCCGCGCCCCGCCCCGGCGGCGGATGGCTGCACGCCAACGCGAGTAACATGATTAACGAGAGCAAAGCATACGAACGCTGGTTCATTGTTTGGCGTAATCTGCGAATTCTGCGGATTCTTCTTTCCTCTGTGCAGCCTCTGCGTTCTCTGCGTCTCTGCGGTGAAAGTCTTTCTTCGCGCCTTTGCTCTTCGCCCTTTGCTCTTTGCTTTCTTGCTTTGCGCCTTTGCGTGAAACTCTTTTCTGCCGTCTGCTTCCTGCCGTCTGCCTCCTGCCTCCTGCTTCCTGCCTACTGCTGAATGTACTCGTGGAGAAGCTTTAACTCATCGCCCTTATCGCTCAGCTCCACGCGCAACAGATCGCGCATCGAAAGCATCCCCACCCACTTCTCGCCATCGACGACTGGCAGGTGTCGGCTGCCGATCTGCTCCATTCGTTCCAACGCCTGCTGCGGAGTCTCGTCACAACGAATCACCGCGCGCAGCGGACTGGTCACTTCGCCAAGCTTCATCGCCGCCGGATCGTGCTTCGGCACGACGACACGATTCAGCAGGTCGCGTTCAGAGAAAACGCCAATTAACTTCCCTGCGTCATCCATTACGCAGACGGCGCCAATTCTCCTCTGGGCCATAAACTCCGCCGCTTCCATCACGGACGCCGTGGCCTTCATCGAGTAAGGCTCACGATCACGAATGACATCTCTGATCAGCATCGCCGCGCCTCCTGGGGTTGAAGATTGTACGCCCGTAGGCTTTCTGCCTACTGCTCGCTGCTTACTGCCGACTGTTTTCCTGGGTGCGGTGAGTATTATAGGAGAAGTTGAGCGCGGTGTCTCTAGTGAATGGTTAAGGACCAAAGAGATCCCCGACTTTGTCTTAAGAGAGCTAGCGGCAAGTCCGCGTAAGCGGACTTTTGAAAGTAGCCCAGCACTTCAGTGCTGGGGATCGCGGGAAGATGAGCAAACCGAAGCCCGTGAAGCGGGCGACTGATATGGAGTGCGGTGACTTGTCACCGCTTTTCTAACGCGACTCGAAACCTCAGCCGTCCGTTTCACGGACTGACTTTTCATTCACGCTTCTGATCCCAGCGATGAATCGCTGGGCTATTTTCGTTCGTCCGCTTTGCGGACTTGGTTGAATCCGACGCGCATCACGTTCTGGGAGTCATCATTCGGTGAGCATAACGGGAGCCAACGCGCAGAAAATAGAACGGCCCTTTGTGACCGGCAGCGCGCGCGTTGTCGGCAGCTTCAACTTCATCCCCGCCGAGGAAATAGTCACCCGAATCCGGCTCGATACCAACGATTTCTCCGGTGTGTTCGGGTTCGAGTTTCGCTGCCAACCGCTCGTCGTAAGTCTGCTTCGCCCGCTCAATGAAGCGCTCGATCTCTAAGGGAGTCGATTGTGGGCTAACCTGCATCATGATTCTGGGAATATACCAAAACTTGAGCAATGCCAGCAAATACTTTGAGCCTTCGCTTCTTGCCCCTAGCTCTTGGCGCTCTGCTCTTTACTCCTCACGCTTTGCTCTTTGCCGCCTCAAATCCGCATTCCGCAATTCGCAATCCGAAATCGCGTGGCTGCTGACTGCCTACTGCCTACTGCTGACTGTCGTTGGGTGTGAGTATTATAGGAGAAGTCGGGGGCGGTGTCTCTAAGGAAAGTCGTAATCAGATAGAAGATAGAAGTTGGAGCTGCCCCAAGCGAAGTCACATTTCAAGACTGATTTGCGGAGACTCATCCTCTTCTTCTTCAGGGGCCTGGTGCTCTTCACGGCTCGGTTGTGGTAATTCTTCGGCAGTGAACGTGGGACTCTGAATAACTGAGTTGAAGAGTTCTCGAAGCTCCGGAAACAAATTTGTGGTTGCTTCCAGCACCCATAGAATCTCAAGCAGTTCCTGACTCATTGCCGCCGTCCAACGGTCCGGACGAATCTCATCTAACGGGGACGAGGACCTGCCAGCGCCTGATTTCATTCGATAGCCAAGCCATGAATGAAGTACGGCGAAACCCGAAATACTGAAGTTCCATACTTCGTCGGTAACCGGTCCAAACTCTCCCTCGCCCACGCGTAGAATCTGTTGGGCGGATTCAAATGAGAACTCATTAGGGTAATGTTCAGGATCAGTCGGTACTCCGCGAATGGACCGAGCGCTTCCTTGCGGAACTTCACCAGGTCGCGCATTGTTGGGAACGAATCGTTCTCCGAATGTGTGAAGCCAGATCAGCTTGCGACCAAAAGCAGAGACACGACGAAAAAGCTCGTCATCTTTGGTGATCGGAATTCGCGGGCCAGGAACAGTCAATTCTTCACTGAACTCCTCCACATAAGCCGGAGACGCAAGCATAGCGTAGCAGTAAGCAAAAAAGTCCTCGATACTGACGCCTTCTCCTAGCGCTGCGCTGAGCGTAGTTAGCAAATCACCGGTTATGTTTGGGTGTATTGCCTCGGCGTCACGATAGAGGGGAACAATGTCCTTTCCACCTCGTCCTGAGAAATGATGGAGGTCCGGGACCAGCGAACAGACTATCGCTGCCGGACCCAAACCGAGAACATCGGCGAGCAAACTTGTTAGAAAGACCTGGTGCTCGCCTTGCGTCAACCAAAGGGCCGGGCGAAGAAAATCACCCAAGCGCGCGTCCGCCAAAGCCCATTTCCGATCAAAACTTCGATGAGCATACCGTTGAGCAACAACCATCGGAGAGTCAGAATCCAGCGAACCAATTGATGTTAACCGCTGCTGCCCGCGGTCTAGAGCCCGATATGTTCTGTCGACTTTCCGATCTCGGGATTCTCGAAACAGCTCTCCTCGATCTGCACCGGTTAGTCTCAGAAGCTCACGCCAACGAGCCTCTAGCACTTCGCGGTTCTCTCCAATAGGCCATGTGCGTTTGAACTGAGCACCCGAATGCTGCCACGGAAATAAGTCTGTTAGCACAGGCCACGAGTAATAATCTCCCGCACCTTGAGGCAGGAAGGGCCGCATCCATTCTTTGAAGCATTCCTGCCACTCAAGATCACTGAAGGTATGAACCCTTGCGAGGCGCTCTAACTTCTCTTCCCGCGACCCCGTAATCTTCGAATAACGAACTGTAGCTGGACTTTCCGGCTGTGGCTCTCCATAGCGGACTCCTATAGCGATTGCTACAGGAGTTCTAATTGCAAAGACGTTCTCCGTCTTGCGCGCGCCGAGGTTATCCCCTTCGAGATCGATAATCCACAATTCATCGAATGACTCGCGCATCTTCTGTCGCATTCCAACAAAGCCCGGGCCGCGAAGATAAGAGGATGCAGTGATGAAGGAAACAATACCCGGACCATTCGCTTGAGGATTCTCGAAAAGCTTCCACAGCGCCCAACGCCAGAAGTAGACATAATCGTTGTACAGGTTCTTGACGTGCACACCTGCGCCGGCCTGACTAGCCGGCTCGATGAAGTCCTGAAGGATAGGCTGTTGTTCCGGTTCGCTGGGATCTCCAAACCGAATCCATCCACCCTTTCTTTGATTCGCAGGATCCGCATCTACTTCGCGCTGCTCTCGGTCGTAAGGTGGATTTCCCATGCAAACCAACACTTTCGTGTGATTCTTGACGTACTGCGCGCGACGATGTTCCTCCGTGAGCTTCCGCGCAAAAAGGTTCGGTTGCGGCGGGTTGGCATGGGGAGATTCTAGAGTATCTGTTAGAAAGACTCGTATCCCGTCAGCTGGAAGTGACCCTCCATAATCGGAAATGACCTGCGTCAGCCGAAGATGGGCGACAGCGTACGGCCCGACGAGAATCTCGAAAGCATGGAAATTGTTTGCACAGTCGGAAGCTCTCGCCGCTACCATGCCTTCACCGAATCGGTCCGATACTATTTCCAGTGCATGATGAATCGCTCCGAGTGGATAAGCAGCAGTGCCTGCGCCCGGATCAAGAAAGACGACACCTTCATCTGCGTAAGAGAGGTTCTTTCCGAACTTTTCTTCCAGAAGTTGTGAAACCAGGCGAACCTGAGCGCGAATTACGTCAACGGGTGTGTAATAGACCCCATAATCCTTTCGCAGCTTAGGGTCGTAGATGCTTAGAAAATCTTCATAGAAGTACAGCCACGGATCGCCGCGCTTTTCCAGCTTCACCGGTTCGACCGCGCCGATGAGTCGCTCTAACAAATCAACGGCTGTTGAAATTTCTTCGCGGGCCTCAGGCTGACTCAAAACCCGCAATGCTTGCGCCAGTAATCCATGGCCGCTGTCCAAAGTGGCGGCGGCGCTTTCAGTCGTGAGGTTAGCCTCACCATTTAGCCGAGCTAGCAATAGCGCATAGGTCAGCGTTTGCGCGTACGCATCAGCGAAACGCGCGTCGTCAGCATCGGGAAATAGATAGGCTCTCCATTCGTTTGCTAGCTGAGCGAGATTTGATTCTGGGTTGCTAACGGCCGTAAGAACATCCTCTCGCAGTAAGCGGCACAGTGGTGCGAGAACTTTAGCGAGTGCTTGCGGTGAACTTGGTGCTATCGGTCGCCAACTCAAAAAATCAAGCAGCAGCGTGTGTAGGTTGGCGATGTCATCGTCGTGAATTGCTGCGATGCCTTCGGTCGTGACGTCACCATTGAATCTGACTAGTTCGGATTCAAGTTCGCCGGAGCGATAAAGCGCCCACTCCGAGCCGTCAGTGTAAAGAAGATTAGGAAGCGCCTTGAATTTTTCCCATTGCGCCTTATCGGCTCCTTTGAATCTCGATACTCTTGCACCCTTTCCCGGAGCTTTGAGTTCGACATGACCGCAAAGGAGTCTCCTCACTGTCACCCCAATATCGGGGCGCGCTCCCAATTCTTGAACCTGTGCTTCAGTACGAGTTTGGACACGCGGAGCAACCGAACCCAACAACGCCTGCACTGGCCCTTTGAGTTGATCTTCGGGGTTAGCCGCCATCAGCGACGAGAAATTCGTTTTTAGAGAGGTCGCGAAGGCGTAAATCGCGTTCTTGAAACGGGGAGGTACGTTCTGCGCGAGCGTCATCAATTGCGGATGTTAGTTATTACTCCAAGAAATTGCAATCATACTTCTGCCGAGCCTATTTCTAGATTCGGTTGTCTAGGCGGAGCCTAAATCACCGGCCACCTCTTGTTTGACTACTGAGCCGACGCGAAGTTCCGTCATCTTCCCATGGAGGACCTTTGAAAATGACGACAACTCCTGCCACAACAATCATTCCAAAGAGAAAATAATTAAGACTCCCCAATATATTTTGCATGATTGAATAGATCATAAATACACCAGCGAAAGATAAAAAGAGCGCGTAAACAGATGGTCCCGTATCGTCATCGTCCCTCATTAGGATCCGGCCTACTTCAATAAGCGCGAATCCCACTACTGCGCCGACTAGAAGATGGACGATTTTTGGGAACCACAGGAGAAAAGCCCTGATAGGTTCCTCTCCTTTTTCGCCTGGTAGAAGAACAACGAATATCAATATCATCAGCGGCAGGAAAGCGCCGGTCAGTCGACGGACACGGCCAGATAGGTTCTTGCCTTGGGATACAATGTTCACAATGAAAGCGATAATGAAAAAGAAGATTGCTAGCACCATGACGGGATAAAGCACATAAGTAAAAACGGCTCGCAAAACTTCTTTTACTTGATCCATGGGGCCTCCGTTACGAATCGATAAGCGGACGCTTGTTCAAACTGACGAGGGTGTAAGTGAATCGCAAGTAGTGCACTGATTACATGATTGAATCCGCGGCGGAATTCAGCGCATCATCTGCGGCAATGAGGGTGAGAGCACTCGCTCCGGCGCGAGAAGTCCACCCTCAAGGTGGGAAATTACCCTTCCTCATCTGGTGTAGAATCAAGACCAAGAATAGAAGCTAACCGATGGTGTGAGGTGTCCTCCGCACCTAGGGCTCTACGTAGTCGCGGGAGTAACCTCGCCTCCAGACCGGAACTCAGTTGAGTCATATGATGTAAAATCCCAAGGAATTCCATTAGGACAAATACGATGACAGGTAGCGCAATCAATGTGCCCCACAAACCGCCTTGTATGGGATGTCCTATGATTAGTACGAGAGCTCCGCAAATCACAAGTATGCCAACTAGTTGAAAGGTAGTCCGAGCCATCAGGTGAGCTAAGGAACTCGCCTTACCTTCTATTGCCAATTTCAGCCGTCGATAAGCTTCGGTCTTCGCGTGCACATCCTTTTCCACCTCTGATACGCGTAGAGTGGCTTGGGCTATTTGTTGAGTAACCTGATTTTCCTGCTCGGACACCTGTTTACCCACTTCGGCTAAACGGTGTTTGGCTTCGGTTTCGTGTTCGGCAATCCGTTTCGTGGCTTCTGCTTCATATTCGGCTACGCGTTTGGAGGCCTCGGCTTCATAGGTACTACGTACTCGCTCGACTACTTCATCCAAAGTTGAAGCGTCCAAAATGTCATCATCATCGATATCACCAAGTAACTCATCCGTCATCTCGGATACGACTACTGCCACTGCTTCATCAGATGTCAGCGAATGATTTCGTTCAAGATTATTAAGGTGCTGAAGAAAATGCTCCCAAGTCTTTCGTGAGGGCCGCAATGCTGCGTGGCAAAGAGCAACTAACTCATGTGCCTTCAAGTCAACGGCGGCTGCAGGCCGCCTTAACCAAGCGAGATTTGATAATGCACGTATATGAATAACAGGTGCGACTCCCGCCTCACCCTCATCGTCATACCATCGCTGCACGTTCTCGATTACTTTACGGGAGGAAGTTGCAAAAACAGCCTTCGCGTCAGCAAGGGAGACTGACCGTTCGCCCTTACGCAGCGTTAATATTGCTGCTACGCAGTCCACGTCGTGAATCACGCGTGGCTCTTCCATGTCGCGGGTACGCTGATCGGCTAGCGCTTCTCCGAGCTTTTTTTCATCCAATGTATATTGTTTTACGTGCCGAGGCATCGGGGTTATTTGAAAGCCAAGCGACGCAAGCTCGTTAGGTAGCAAGGCGCTCATTTGGCGTATGTCGCTAGGAGCATAGTGATTCGTAATCAAGAACCTCGACATCGGTGTTGCATATAGCGATTTCATTCCCTGGGTCGTGCCCAATTTGTCTTCATGCACCCTCAAAATGCCTTTTATCTCTTGTACAGTTTTGTCGAATGCCAAACATCGCACGCCAGCAGCTTTTAACAGTTGTAATGTCTCGCGAACAAGGCTGGCGAGAGCCTTGCCTTCATATCCAAGCGCTTGTATCAGAATTTGCGTATCGATGAATACGCGCAGGCCCTTAAACTGACGGGTCGGAGATGTAATGTCCCTTAGGAAGGCTGTGTTATAGACGACCAAGCCTTCCAAGATATTTTGTAAGATACGGGCCAAGTTTGGATCTGTTTCCAGAACGCTCTGGGCAAACTCCGCAACAAGGCGCGATTCTTGGTGTGTGAGTTTCGTTTGCCGAGGAGTCCGTTTCTCGGTGCCAAGCAGCATTGCAACTTGGTTATCTTCAAGAAAGTCCAGGATCAAACCTAAGGCCTTCTCATCCGTCTCAATTTGACCTCCATTGCGCTGGGCATGTTTCCTAAACTCCTGAGCGAGACGTTGCTGCTCCTGTTCAATAGACCTCGTCTTGGCTTGGAGATCCGGCATCACTTGCGCCTGTCCTTTTCGTACGTAACGCGAGAATTCACGCCTGACAACTCCTTTGCTCGTCGCCCGTTTTAACAGGGTGATCAGCGTATTCTGAGGTATCGCTAAACCATGTCTTTGTTGCAAGGACTCTTGAATGTCCGCCACAGTAAAGCTGTTTGAAGGCATGCTTGAAATAGTTTCGATGACTAGCGGCATAAACATGTCGATGTGATCGACACCTTCATCAAAACGGGCTTTCAAAAGAGCGACTGTGGCCAATCCTCGAGGCAGTGATCTTACGGGTTGAGTTTTTGCGGGGCTTTCACTCATTGTGTTGGCTAATACATCGGCTAACGTTGTCGCATTCTTCAGGCTGGATTAAGAAGAATACGTCGACGCGTAGGCTCTGAGGACCAGCCCGAAGTGTTGCTAAGCGCGCGAACAATATGCCAAAGAGAGTGTTGGAGTCAAGAAGAAGAGTAGGCAGGAGGCAGAAGACGGGGAGACAGAGGTCGGAGACCAGAGGTCAGAGATCAGAGGTCAGAGATCAGAGGTCAGAGATCAGAGATCAGAAGTCAGTTGCTGACACGTATCAAGTTCTTACCCGGGACAGTCTTTGCACTCTTTCGATCTCGTCGACCACGGCCTGCGGACGGGTGAAAGGAATTTGATGGCCCGTCTTTGGCAGGACGACCAAGTGTGATTTTGGCAGAGCCTGATGCAAGCGCTCGGCTTGCTCTTTTTCCGAAACGATCAAATCAGAATCGCCGGCAAGGATCGACACGGGAACGCTAATCTCAGGATACCGAGGACTGAGTTTTTTCAAAGAATCATTCAGCGATGCTTCATCGAGTGAGTACGCCTTTACTTTCTTCGACCTGGTCCATTCAGAGAGCACGGACCGCAGATAATTCTTCAGCACCGGATCCGGTGAGAACGCTTTTTTCAATTCGCTGCGCACGATCGAAGCCCCAAATAAAGGCGTCAACACTGAGTTCACCGCGTCGCCGATGACCGGCACCGCGGGCAGGCTGGTCAGAAGCGAAACTCCGTCCTGGCTTTCATAAACCGCCGGAGCGACCAGCACGACACCAGCTACTTCTTTCGGATAATTGATCGCATAGACGAGCGCCAGCGCGCCGCCCCAGGAATGACCGACGACAATCGGGTGCTCGACATGTAGTTGCTTGAGCGCGTCGTGAAGCAGACGCGCCTGAACTTCGACGGTGGCGTCGATATGCTTTGGCCGCTCGCTTTGACCATGGCCCGGACGATCAAAAGCGATGGCCTTATGATGCGCCGCCAACGGACCAAACACGCGCATCCAATCCTGACCTGAACCGGGATTGCCGTGAATAAGAACTACCGGCCGGCCCGCACCTCTGATCAGAAAATGCAGGCGCGTGCCGTCAACGGTCACGAACTTTGAAGTGGACTGTGAACGCTCCGATTGAATCTCCGGGCCGGAGTTTGGGGCCTCCGGCCTGGTGGCGCTAACCTTCGCGCTGATTTCACGGTTGAGGCTTGTCGGGGCATCATCCGAAAGAGCATTCGAAAGGTTTTGGGCGCTCTGCGCTTGCCAGCTCGACAGGAGCAATCCGCTACACAGCAATAGTTGAACGCAGAACTTCACGGAGAAAACTCTCCACGTAACGGGGGTTTCTAACAGCATAACAAAATTGGTAGGCAGACAGTAGTCAGGAGGCAGGAGGCAGTAGGCAGAAAGCAGTAGGCAGAAAGCAGTAGGCAGAGGGTGATGAGTAATGAGGACTGAGTGTAGCTTGCGGTTTTGAGTTTCAGGTTCCGAGTTTCGAGTTGAGTTGATCCTTGCAATCAGGAATCAGCCTTACTCTTTCTTTGCGCGTCGCGCGCGAGGAAGTCGTCTTCGAGTGCAGACGAAATGAAGAAGTTGTGCGCCTTCAACTTAGCCAACACGACAGCGAAATCCAACAGCCCACGTTCGGCAGCCCGCTCCACAATTCCCAGCGTGCCAATGACTGGCAGCCCTCTTTTAAGCCGCTTCTTCACGGCCGGCTCGCTCGTCGATCACAAGCAAATCCGCCTTCAGTTCTTCCGCAAGCTGAATTGCATCCCGCTCGCCTTCACCGAGCAGAAACAATTCCGGGCCAGGTGATTTGGCGGGCTCTCGAATCTCAAGCCAAGAGGGTGGCGACGCGATCCATCGTCGGACTGAGTGTGGCGCGGCGGCGGCGCTTAATTCGCGAATAACAGATTGAGGAACAATGATTCTTTCGAAAAGAGCTGGCAGGATATCCTGCTTCCCTATCAGCACGAGGTAGTTGATTGGTGAGGTGTCGGAGATGACGATCTTCAAGAGAGTACCTTATTGAGCAGTTCGCGTTCCCGCGCGGCGTCCTCGACGGAATAGTCAACCCAGGGTATGCCATGAGCGGCGAGAAACTCGTGTACCTGCATTCGTGTTTCGAAACCCAGAATGCGCCGGACTTGCGAGGTCGTGAGCTGGCCCGACTTGAATCCGTCAAGGGCTACCTGCTCAAGAATCTTGCGCGGCAGGTTGCGCGCATCGCCGGAAAGAATCTCATCGGGAAGAGAAATCGTGACTGACATAGGGACACCTCAGAATCTCATCGCTAGTATAACAATAGTAAGGGGCGGACAGTAATCAGGAGACAGTAGACGGCGATGCAACAAGATCGATGGCGGGTGAAAACAGTAGGCAGTAGGCAGAAAGCAGTAAGCAGGAGACGGCCAGAGATCAGGGACCAGCGGTCAGAGGTCGGTAGCAAGCGAAGTGACGTGGTCGATAGCTTCAACGACTGCCTCGGGTCGAGTAAATGGTATCTGATGGCCGGTGTTGGGAAGGACACTTAATTGTGATTGCGGCAACGCCTCGTGCAAGCGATGCGCGTTCTCTTGTGCGGGAACAATCAAGTCAGAATCGCCCGTCACGATCGCGGTGGGGACGTTGAGTTCAGAATAACGCGGACTGAGTTTCGGCAAGCTCTCATTCAGCAGAGCGTCGTCCACCGAATACCACTTGACCTTCTTCGGCACGGTCCATTCGGCGAGGGTATGTCGCAGATAATTCTTTGGCACGGCGTCGGGTGCGAAGGCTTTCTTCAAATCCGTTCTCACCAGCCAGGAGCTGATCAGAGGCGTGAAGAGAAAGTTCACTACATCGCCAATCACCGGCCACGCCGGCAGCTTACTTAAGAACGAAACGCCGTCGTCGCTTTCATAAACCGCTGGCGCCAGCAGCACCAGGCCGGACACATCGCGCGGATAAGTGAGCGCGTAAGCGAGCGCCAGCGCGCCGCCCCACGAATGGCCCACCAGAATCGGACGTTCGACGCGCAGCTCGTCGAGCGCGGCGCACAACAGACGCGCCTGGACTTCGACGGTGACCGCGCCGCCGTGATTTGGTCGGTCGCTGTGTCCATGACCGGGACGATCAAATGCAAACGCCTGGTATCGCGCGGCGAGCGGGCCATACAACCTGGCCCAGTCCTGACATGAACCGGGATTGCCGTGAATCAACACCACGGGACGGCCGGCGCCTCTGATCACGAAGTGCAGGTTTGCGCCTTCGACGTTGACGAATTTCGATTGAGCCTGAGGATGATCGTGCGCGACGCGGGACGCGATGTATGCCTGCTTGAGTCGGCCGGTAACGTTCACGATCGATGCACCCTTCGCAGCGAAGATTCACCGCAGAGACGCAGAGAACGCGGAGGTGGCGCGGAGAAAATCATAAGACAGGTTCCGCAATAAAACTCGACAGGGGCTGATAGAAACTCGCCCTCCCTGACGGTCGGGCTACTGACACAAGACGATCACTACTTCGCAAGTTTAGACGAAGCGCTGAGGGGTTTGGTTACCCTTTCAACTGAGCCCTCCCTTACGGTCGGGCTACTGTCACGAATGACACGCAGCGCCTGGCGCGTGAGTATTTGCGTGAGGCCGCCGGGTACCAGCGCGCGCACGATCGCATGGCCCACGCGTGGAGGCATGGTGACGCCGTGCTGACTCAAAGCGTATTCGCTCTCCCACCAGCTTGGGACAAATTTTGCTTTGAAGCGACGCAATCCTTCGAAATTATAAAAACCGCCCAGCCGGCGCGAAGCCGCGTCCAAAGTGCGCGCGATCACGCGATGCTCAGTCGCAATATCGTCCGGACCACAGGTCGCTAGCGGCGAAGTCCCCAACGTTGCCAGCAAGGCGCCTTCTGCTTTCAACCTAGCGAGCGCTTCCGTAACCAGCAACGTGGAAGTTCCGTGCGGCGCGTCGGGCTCGCGCAAGACGTCTTCCAGGTACCAGGCTTTGCGCGCGGGAATCGGGCTGG
>DASZZL010000164.1:0-13011 GCA_035545035.1 Pyrinomonadaceae bacterium | reverse complement strand
GAACAATCAGGGCTTGCTTCGGTTTCCCGAGGCAAGCCCTGAAGTCTTCCGACAGACGGCTGTCAAAATTAGCAAACGGCTGTAGTTCAGAAATGGAAGTTCACACCGGCGTTAAAAGTATGGGCCTTTGTTTGCCAAGTGTATGCAACCTGAAAGGGCGGGTTCGCCGGGACTGGGTTAGCAGTGATGGACTCGTTGCCAAGGTCATAGTAGAGATACTCGGCCTTCACACTCACATGCTTCGAGACGGCGATTTCGGCGCCACCTCCGGCGGTCCAGCCTTTCTTCGTCTTGCCGAACGACGCGGGATACTGGATGGTCCCTTGGGGCCGGAAGTCTGCGTTAGCTGAGTAGTTCACGTGACCGTAGGCCAGGCCAGCCGTCCCGTACACAAGCACCCGGCCGAACGCTGCGCCCGCGCGCGGGCGTAGCGTCCCGAACCAAGTAGTGTCCTGATGCGCTGTGAGCGTGCCGTTCCACGCAGCACCGGTGTTCTGTGTGAACCCAACCATCGTAGCGGTCCCATCCATTCGAGACCACGAGATGTCGGCCTCGAGTCCGGCGACGAAGCTTCCCCATTGGTGGTTGTAACCAACCTGCCCACCCGCATTGAACCCTTTCGGATCTGGACGCAGCGTTGTCGGCGCCAGGTTAATAAACGCAACAGCGGTCGGTAGCGGGGTAAAACTCGTGTTGGCCCTGCCCCAGCCGTAGCCGATATGGCCGCCGACGTAGAAGCCGGTCCAGGTGCCCCCAGCAAAGGGAGGAAGTGTTGGTTCGGGGATCGGCTTGGCCGAAACTGTGGCGGCACCGGCCGGAGCCGCCTCGGCGATCGTTACGACGTCAGCTGGTTTGTCTTGACTTGCTTGCTGTTGATTCTGGACCTGCGCTCGCGCAGAAAACGAAATCAACCCGCCAACGGCAAGCACTTGCGTGCTTAGAGCGAGCCAGCGAAGTAACTTGTGAGAACGTGTTTTACTATTCATGTTTTGCAAATCTCCTTTATTGCCCACTTTGGGGCTTTGACTAACTATAGGTATTCCGAACCCTATTCTAGCGCACTTTTCCGTGAGAACTAAATACTAAGGCGTTAGTCCGGTGAAAACTCCCTCACCGCGTGCCATATTTCCATCCAAGGGTCTTTACCTTCGCGGTTTGGGGGCTTTGCAGGAGCTTGATTCATGCGAAGGCGCAAAGTCGCAAAAGGGAACGCACTAGCGAGCTTTTCACGATCGCTTGCGGCTGATTCGGTGAGTGTCGTATCGGCAAACCGCTGAGTAATCGCAAAACTTGCAGGTCGTTTTTCCCAGCGAGGGCGTTACTTTGAAATCGCCTCCGCGCATGCCGTCGATGAACTGCCAAACTCGCTTGCCAACCTCGCTGCGGATTCGATTCCATTCGATGTCATCCAGCTTTGTCTTCGAGCTGGTCACGCTCGTGCAGTCAGCGAACTTCGAACGATACAAGCCCTGATTGAGACGACTTCCCGTGCCGCGCAAACGGTAATATCCACCACCGGCCAACGTGAATCCCGGCAGAAACAACTGCTCGAGAGCGGCAAGATAGATCGGTATTTGCACTTGTCGCCCGCTTTCGATGTCGTCAAGCTTCGCTCCCTGCGAAAGCTTGTAGTCGTACGCCACCGCCACGCGCTCGTCCTCGTTCACGTCGACGCGATCGATTTGGCCCTGTACCAATGCAGTCTCGGCCGCGCCGGCGTCGCTGCGTTCCAGTTTGAGATAATCCGGCAACGACGCCGCGTCAGCCGCCTGTGAAGCTCTTCCAAAAGCCAGTTCAAAGTAAGCCGGACGAATGCCGCGTTTGTCGGTTCGCTCCTGCAACCGCAGCTCGTAAAGCAGAACTTGATCGAGAATCAGTTTGCGAATTTCACGATCAATCTCCCAGATGCGCGGGTTAAGCGGCGGCACCAATCGTTCATGTTCATCGAAGACTCGATCAGCGACTTCAGCCAGTTCGCGCCGCAGTTCGTCTGCGTCGAGCGACGGTAAATACTGCCGGCGATGTTGCTCGAAGAAGCGACGCAGGATGTCGTGCAACAACTTGCCTGCGTCGAGAGCGGTTAGATCAAGCGCGGCTTCGCTGCGCGGCTCCAGTCGCAGCACCCGGTTGGCGAAGAATCTGTACGAACAGTTGCCGTAGACACTCAACCCGCTGGCGCTGTGCACAAAATCACTTCCGAAGTGTCTGCCCAGCATGGCGCGCAAGTCCGCGCTGGTTATCTCGCCATCAAACGGGCCAAACCAGGCGCCGTTTCTCGCGCGCTCGATATCCACCCGGCGCGATGCCGACTCTGAGAAAATTCCCTGCGAACGCGCGCGCGAATGCAGTTGTTCCAGGTCCTTTCTCGGCAGCAGGTGCTCGCCGCGAGCAAGGTGCTTGTGTCGCTCGTCCTGTCGGATCACGGCGACCGCGAGTTCCGCGGCGGTTGACGACTGCAACACATCATGCGTGTCCACGTCGCCGCGAATTTGTCTGGTTTCGATCTTCGCCGGAGCAATAGCACGGCTCAATTCTTCAAGATAGTAAGACGCGACCGTCTCGTTGCCATCCGCCGTCGCCAACGGTCTGCTCAAGTAAAGCCGATCGGTCGCGCGACATGCGGCCTGGTAGAAGTAGTGTTCCTCTTTCAGCAGCGTGTCGGTCGAGATGTCTTCGAGCACCACGCCATATTTCTTCAGACGCTCGCGCTCTTCATGCGGATAAAGCCAATCGCGCGAGGCTCGCAGCGGAAAGCCGCCTTCGACCATTCCGGCGATGAAGACAGCGCGAAATCGCAAACCGCGCACGTCGGTCGCCTCCAGCACGCGCAAGCCGTCACGATTCGCCGCGCCAACCGCCAGCACCTGCGAACGCAGGCAGCGCTCAACTTCATCGATGAAACTGGACAGTGCGATACGTGTCAGAAGCCCGACGGTTAGGGAGGGCCCGGTCGCCCTTGCTGACGCGCGGGTTTCTGATACGACTGCCGCTGCGTATTTGAAACTGCGAACAGTGGCAGCGATGGCGCGGCGCACGCCCTCCAATCCGCGAATATCGAGGGCGGCCCGCGGAATGTCGGGCGAGATAGCGGCTCTCCGAAAAGGCTTGCGGACTTGATTTGGGAAATCGAATCGATCGAGCAGCGACGCAATCGCGACGCGCAGCTCTTCAGCCTCACCATTTTCCGGCAAGTCGGCGATTGAGCGCTGCATGTGCCGCAGCACGATCGTCGTCCAGGCGATCGCCGCGGGATGGACGGGCACCGGCTTCTTTCGCTTCTCGATCACCGGAGCTTCGTCGGGCGGCGGCTCTTCGCCCATCGACGCGCTGTCTTCTTCGGCGCCATCATTGCCCGCGATCAATTGCCGCGCCGCCTCGGCCGACGGTAGCACCTCGAGCAGACGATGCGCGCGCGCCACCCAACCATCGATGCGCAGCTCACTGCCGACGTAGGCAATCACGTTTTCGAGAATATCCGGCGACCAGCGCCCGATGCCGAGCGCGGCTCGCAGCTTCGACTCCGACAGAGTTGAGTTTGTCGAATCTTTGTTCGCGCCGTCCGAGAGCAGTGATGCGTACTTGTTATCGAAATCCTCGCTCAGCGCCGGCAGGTCCTCCGGCGAAACGCGAAAGTAATCAGTCTTGAGCAGATGAGCGATGTCGCCGGCTTTTGGATTCCGAAAGTCTTCGCGCGCCGGCTCTTTGAGAAGTTGAAAGAGCTTTCCGCAGGCGCGCACCACAGGCACATGGCTCGCTTCGACGCGACGTTCGAGATTGCAAGGGATCGATTCGTCGGCGCAAACGCGCAGGATCGTGTCTGCGTACGAAGAGCGTTCACGCACCACCAGCGCGATGTCGGAGAGCTTGTAGCCTTCCTTAAGAACGAGCGACTTGATTTCTCTGGCAATCGACCGAATCTCAGTTTCCCGATCGCTGCATTCGAGAAGGAGCGCGATGGGAGCGCCCCTTGGAGCGCCCGCATCCTGCGGGCGGACCGCGGGCATCCTGCCCGCATCTGTCGAGTTGAACAACCGCTCCCGCAGCGGCGCCAGATCGCCTTCTACCATCGCGAGCTCTTTATCGATCTTAACGTCGAAAGCGGCGATTGATTTGAGTTGTTCGATCGTTGACTGAAACGGCTGAAAGATTTCCAGGTTGCGCTGATCGTGATTCAGGTTGACGATGACATTCGGAATGGTCGGTATCAGGCAGCGGAGGATCTCACCCTGCACCGGAGTGAAATCAAAAAAGCCGTCCAGCACCAGCAGATCGATGGTTTCAAGCCACGGCAATGAAACGACGCGACCATTGACTTCGCCGCGAAGGATTTCCAGCGCGCGCAGTTGGTCCGCATCTTCATCCGTCAAGCCGAAACGATCGAGCGCTTCAACGTACGCTGAATAAATGAGCGCCACCTCTCGATCGAAATCGAGCTGGGACTTGAGACTTGGGACTTGAGACTTGAGACTTGAGACTTGAGACCTGAGATCAGCCTCGCGTTCTTCAACAACTTTCCGAAACTCCTCTGGCGTCTTGCCCGCTCGTTGCAGTTCGCCAATCAACGACGCGATTGTATTCACGCAGCCGTCGCGATTAGCGAGCGGCCTGATCGCCTTCAGCTTTCCCGCCGTGCTGAGTTGCTTGATGATTTGCGAAATCAGACTACGGCGTAGCGGCAGCTCTTCGCGATCGATCGCCACGCGCGGCGCCAGTGGCTTTCCGGTTTCATCATCGGCCGCGCGAGTCAGAAGCCCGCGCGTCAGCAATCCCGACGTGTCGGGACTCCCTGACGGTTGGGCTTCTGACAAGATTGCGCTGGACAGGATGCGCCTGACCAATCCGCGAAACAGATAGATCGGAAACTCGCCCCACACGCCGTGAGCTTGTTTACCATCAAGCAGCTTTTCCGTAACGAGGTCGAGCAGCGGATGTGAGGCCGCGATGTAGAGCAGTCGATCAGCGTGGCCCTTAGCGACATATTCCGCGCATCGCGCCAGCAAGCGCTCGCGTTTGTTTCCCAGGACCGGCCCTAACCAGATTTCTTTTGACAAGGTGATCTATCCGCAGATTACGCAGATCAAACAGACTTTCTTTTGTCTACAGGTTGCAAACACGATCCTTTGCCGTGACAGCTCAATGAGCCATCGAAGATGGCGGCAGAGTGTAGCCCCGGGCGTAAGCCTGGGGTAAAACATTAACAATATCAATTGAGCCCTCGAAGAGGGCGACAGAACCGGTACGGAACCGCTTGCGGTAGCAAGCGGGTCTTAACGAGCACTTTACCCGCTCGCTACCGCGAGCGGTTCTGTACCTGTCGCCCCTCACGGGGCTCTCGTTCATTGTGGCAGCGGGTTCCCCGGGCTTACGCCCGGGGCTAAACTCTGCCGCCCGCTCACGCGGGCTGGTTGAATCATGCCTGCCCGGTTGCACTCTTGGAACTTTGCAGTGGGGTTGATTCGTCTTCGTTCGGTTCCGACTCTCCCGCTACTAATTCTGGAAACAACCCGCCTTCATCCAAACTCAGCGCGCGGGCGGTTTTGTCGACGGGTTCCACTACTTCAATCTCTTCACCCGTAATCGCACCAAGCTCCTTGAACTTTCTCGCAGTCCTAAGAACACGCCCTTCAAGTGAGCCCACCCCGTCATTGTATGACTCAAGTGCCCGCTTAAGGCCCGCGCCGATAGACTCAAAATGTTTCGTGAAGACCCGAAGGCGATCGTACAGATCTTTACCGAGCTTGCTCACCTCTTGCGCACTCGCGGCCATTTGCTCCTGCTTCCAACCGTAGGAAACAGCCTTGAGCAAGGCAATCAAAGTCGTCGGCGTGGCAAGGATCACTCGTTGGTCTACACCGAATTCGATCAGGCTCGGATCCTGTTCCAGCGCCGCGCTAAAGAACGTCTCGCCCGGCAGAAACAGAAATACAAACTCCGGTGACTGCTCAAACTGTTCCCAATAGGCCTTTGCACCCAGCTTACTCAGGTGGGTTCTAATCTGTCGTGCGTGATCTTTCAGTTTCGCTACGCGGGTTTCTTCGTCGCGCGCTTCCAGGGCTTCGAGGTATGCCTGTAGCGGAACTTTGGAATCTACAACGATAGTTCGGTCATTGGGCAGGCGAATCGTCATGTCGGGTCGCAGCTTGCCGGTATCGGTTGAGACCGTCTCCTGCTGGTTGAAGTCGCAGTATTCAATCATGCCAGCGATCTCGACCACGCGCTTGAGCTGAATTTCTCCCCAACGCCCCCGCACGATCGGGGTCCGCAAGGCGTTAACCAGATTTGAAGTTTCCTTTTGTAGCTTTAGTTGATCTGTGGCCAGCGATTCTACCTGCAGTCTCAGCCCGGCGTACGCCCCCACCCGCTCTTTCTCAATCTCGCCGATCTTCACATCGACCTTGTCCAACGATTTTTTCAGCGGTTCGACTAGTTGATCAATAGCTTTTTGCCGCGATTCGAGATCGCCTTTCGCGTTCTCCTGATATTTCTCCAACGTGGATTTGGCCAGTTCGAGAAAAGATTGATTGTTGGCGTTGAGCGCTTTCTGTGAGAGCTCTGCGAATCGTCCGGATAATTCGTCGGCGGCTTGCCTGAATGATTCTTCGCGCGCCTGTGCCGCGCGTCGCTCTGCGGCCAACTCTGCGTTTAGTTGCGAATTGTCTTCGCGCGTGCGGTTGTGATCGGCAACTGCGGCGTCGAAGCTTGCCTGGAGTTTCTGTAACTCAGTCTCTTTGCCGGTGAGCCGCTCCTTCAGCGTTGCCAGTTCAGCAGCATTCGAAGCGCGGGCCTTTGTCCGCAGAAGCAACCAACCAAGCGCCGCGCCCAGAGCGCCGCCCAGCAGAAACATCGCGAACACGGCTAAAACCTGACCATTCATGAATGACTAAGTCTATCAGAAAGGTGTTGCGAACATGAAACGTCGTCGCGTGTGCGGGCCGACCCTGTCCTAACGCCCAAAGCACGCAATCATTCGTTCGTAAACTTTGCGGGTCACCCGCACGTCGTTCAGATTGTATTCGCGGATCTCGGCCAGCCGGCCGGCCTGATAGAGGTCAAATACTTTGCTGCCTTCAACGTCCGATGTCTTGCTCGATTCAAATCCGAGAGCCCAGGCCATATCGTCGAGGCCGACGCGATTGCGTCCGCCCAGCCACCAGCCGCGCATCGTGTCGAAGACTCCACGCACGTTGTATTCGCCGAGATTCACAAAAGGCTTGGCCGCAATGTTGTTTGCCAGACAGCGCTGAAAGATGAACGGCAAATCAAATCCGATGATGTTGTGTCCGACAATCTCGTCGCATTCGACATCGAAGTTGGACATCAGATTTAGAAAATCCTTCAGAGACTGCGCTTCTTCCTGCTCGTTTCCTTCGGCATCGATTCCGAAAGCGTATTCATTTTGAGCTTGTGCCAGCCCTTCAATTTCGAATCCCGGGATTTGACCAACGTGCACGGCGATCGAAAGTATGCGTCCCGAAGTCGAGTTCAGGGAACCGAGTTGATAGACGCGCTCTTCTTCGGCGGCGATGTCTTCGAGATAGCGCTGCTGTTGTTCGAGTCGCATGTAGCCGAGCCGCAAATCTCTTTCCAGCTTTGGCCCGACGCGTTCGCGAAAGCCGGGCAGCGCCAGCGTCTCGATATCCATCGTGAACGCGCGCGGTAAGACCGGCTCAGCGTTTTGATGTTCGCGATACTTCTCGATCGTGATTGGCTTGTATTCCGTGACGACAAACTGTGAACGATCCTGAAACGATTCGAGTTTGCCGGTGACGCCCCACAGGCCGGGCTTCATGTCTTCGCGACCTTCGAGCACTTCCGCCCAGATTTTCAGCGCGAGACTGCCGGTCGCATTGCGCGCGCTGGCGTCGCGAAACGGCTTGCCCTGTTGCGTGCGTCGCTCGCGCACGGAAGTCACCGCGACCATCAGCCACACTTCTTCCGAGTATGGAAGTTCGGGGATGGGAATGTTGCCCTTCATTGCGCCCACATTCTAATGTAATATTCGCTGCCAGGCTACGCCATCATGAGCAATCAGAATTCATGCCGACAGATTTCACTCGCTCAAGCGCTCGATCGTTTGCCTGGTCCGCAGGGTGAGCAGTCCGTGTTGCTGTTCGAGCATGGCTCGCTGGTCGTGAAATTGTACGCGCCGCGCGGCAGCGACCCGCAAACGCCGCATTCGCGTGACGAGGTTTACGTTGTCGCACTTGGCAGCGGCGAGTTTGTTTGCGGAGGTGCGCGCCAGAATTTCGTTCCGAACGACGTTTTGTTTGCTGCCGCCGGGGTCGAACACCGGTTTGAAAATTTCACCGACGACTTTGCTGTCTGGGTCTTCTTTTACGGGCCGGAAGGCGGCGAAGCGGACTAGAGAGAGCTACCTCTTTGCGACATCGGTTTCCCAAACGGAACGCATGTCTTTGAACTCGGGCTTTTCTTTTAAGACTTCGCCTGTCGTGGTCATGCCTATTTTGTAGGTCACTTCCCCTCGTGGAGTTTCGCGTTTCTCAAATCTGCGCGCGAGTTTGAGCCTATCCCACTTTCGCATCCGCACGCCGAACGTGGTGCTGTGGCGCAGCAGAAAGTCTGCGAAGGCATTACGAGCATCAACTTGAACCAAAACTGAAAGGCAAAACCCAGCGCGCCCTTTTTTCCCCGTCACCATCGTCGTCCAAACGTCCAGCGCACCTTTTTGCAAGAGCGCTTCGGCAAGCCAGGCAATGTGTTCAGGTGTGTCGTCATCAATGTTGCAGGCGATTTCAATCACCGTATCGTTCTCGTAAGGCAGTGGGCCAGCCGTTAGAGATTCTTCAAGCACGGTGACACGAAAAACGTTCGGATAGGAATCCAGATCCATCGAGCCCGCACCCATGCCTTGATTGAGAACAACGCCCGATGGCATCTCGTTTACAAACTGCGGCGACAAGGCCTTCAGAATGGCTATTCCGGTTGGCGTTGAAAGCTCGACATCGGTCCGGGTAATTTCATCCGGTGTCTGAGCGACAGGCATTCCGATTAGAAGCCGCGCGCTCGCGGGCGGCGGAACGGGGTGTGTGCCGTGTTGCATGCGCACGACGCCTCGGCCGACCTTCACGGGCGTTGCAAAGACACGCGCCGGGCCAATCCTTCTTACACAATAAGCGGCCATCACAACATCGAGGATCGAATCAATCGTGCCGATTTCGTGAAAGGCAACTTCTGCGATTGACATTCCGTGGGCCGCGGATTCGGCCTCGGCAATGAGGCGAAAAATGAGCTGGGCCAGTTCTTTAGTTTGCGGGTCGAGCCTTGAGGTTTCAATCAACCGCATGATGTCGACGTAGTGCGTGTGCCAATGTGAATGCACGTCTTCGCCCAGCAAAATGTTCGTGCTTTGGTCGTGATGATCATGAGAATGCTCGTGGCTATGTTCGTGGCTGTGCGCGTGGTTCTTGCCGAAAGCCTCTTTCCATGTTTCATCGTTCCACTTAACAACGATGCGCGCAGCGCTCATTGTCGCTTTAATTGCGTGGCTCGCTTCAATCTCGACGCCTGCAAGGTTGAGCAACGAAGGCAACGATGAGAGCTCCTCAATCGATACCAGACCGGCATCAACAAAACTTGCCGCAAACATGTCGCCGGCGATGCCGGCCACGCTTTCGAGAAAGAGAGTCTTAGTCATCACGATTTCTTAACACTTGCCTGATAACCTGGCAGGCAGCGAAGCCCGCGGAAAAACCGTTGTCGATGTTAACGACGGCAACGCCGGGCGCGCACGAGTTGATCATCGCCAGGAGCGCCGCCACTCCTCCGAAGCTCGCGCCGTAACCTATGCTCGTAGGCACGGCGAAAAGTGGTTTGCCGAATAACCCTCCGACAACGCTTGGCAGCGCGCCTTCCATTCCGGCGACTACCACAAGCGCTGAAGCTCCCTGAATCTCTTCCGTTTTGTTCAGCAGCCGATGCAGGCCGGCCACGCCGACGTCGTAGAATTTTTCAAACGCCGTGTTCATCGCCACGCAGACCTCACAAGCCTCTTCCGCAACGGACAAATCACCAGTCCCAGCCGCGAGAACTGCGACGTAAGGCTGGCCACACGAGGAGTCTTTCGCGGGTTGGGGGTTTACGATAAACGTGCGTCCGGTGTCGTTCGCGCGACCTTGCGGGTATTGCTCCTTCAGCGATGAGAGCTTTTCTGTTTCGAGCCTCGTTATCAACACGGGAGAACCCGAATGGGCCAGCCGTTCTGTGATGGAAAAGATTTGCTCAATTGTTTTAGCTTCGCCGTAAATTACTTCGCCCAGGCCGTGGCGAATCGAACGATGGTGGTCAACGTCGGCAAACTCCAGGTTACTTTGACGAAACGGGCCCGCGCGCAAAACGCGCGCAGCCTGATCAGGCGTAACCGCGCCGCTTCGTACGCCTTCAAGCACCTCAATCAAATCAGCGTCCTGCATACAATACCGTCGATGCCTTACAAATTGCCTCCGCCGGTTCGGTAGCCCGCCAGATCCAGAGTGACCCAACGATAGCCCAGGCGTTGACCCAGTCGCACGAGTTCATCGCGCATTTCCATGGCGCGGAAAAGTTCATCAGGCGCAACTTCCAGGCGAAGAAAACGACTATCGCCGTCTTCATGCAATCGCACGCGAAACACATTCAAGCCGCCGCGGCGCAAAAGCACTTCCATTTCTTCCACGTCTTTGAGCTTTTTGGGGGTGATTTGCACCCCCGTCATCAGCCGCGAACTCAGACATGGACTCGCAGGTTTGTCTGCAAGATCGAGATTGTTAAGGCGCATCAAAGCGCGGATGTCTTCCTTCGTTAAGTTCGCATCGTTGAGCGGTGAAAGGACATTGTTCTCAAGCGCCGCTGTGTGGCCCGGCCTGAAGTCGCTGCGGTCGGATGCGTTGTAGCCATAAGCTATCCACTTATATCCGCGGCGTTGGCCCAGCGTCCCGCTCAATCTGAAGAGCTCAGTCTTGCAGTGAAAACAACGATTGCCGTCGTTGCTGAGATATTCCTGATTTGAAAACTCCGCGCTCGGCTCGATAACATGTTCGACACCTAACGTCTCGGCGAACAATCGCGCGTCTTCTTTTTCCACCTGGGCCAGACTCGCGCTGACTGCGGTGATTGCGAGCAGGCGCCCGCCATGACGCTGACGCGTCTGCTCCGCGGCCCACAATAGAAACGCACTATCAACGCCACCCGAAAAGGCGACAATCAAACCTTCCGCGAGTTTTGGCCGCAATAGCCCGGTTAGTTCCTGATACTTGCTCTGTTGAGATATCACTGAAGAACCTTCTGCACTCGTGAGCTGCGATAGTAGCATTGGGATTTTGCATCACCAAACAGAGAAAGAATAAGCGAGTTTGTTTTCACACCAGGATGTTGACGAGCGAAAGATGTAGAATCAAGAATCGAATATGTTTTTTCAAAGATTCGATTAACGTCGGCCTGGTTCGAGTACGTCCCATATGGTGTCAAGAACACTTTCGGCAAAGTCACAGCCACATCGTTGTCATTGGGCCAAAACCGAATTGTCGATTGCCTATCATGACCGCGAATGGGGCATTCCCGTTCATGACGATCGCATGCTGTTCGAGTTTTTGATCCTCGAAGGGGCTCAGGCCGGGCTGAGTTGGGAAACGATTCTGAGGAAGCGCGAGAACTATCGTGTCGCGTTCGACAACTTCGATCCGCGTAAAGCAGCGAGATACGATCAGCGGAAGGTCGCCAAGCTTCTGAGCAACGCCGGAATCATTCGCAATCGTTTGAAGATCAACTCCGCAATTCAAAACGCAAAGGTCTATCTGGCAATTCAGAAAGAGTTCGGCAGCTTTAACGCTTACGTGTGGCGTTTCGTCAATGGAAAGCCGATCAAGCGCAAACGCGGCGCGGGCGTACAGGCCTTCACGCCCCAGTCTGATCTGCTAAGCCGCGATCTTCGTCAGCGCGGTTTGAAATTTGTCGGCTCGACGATCTGCTATTCGTTCATGCAGGCTGTCGGCATGGTAAATGATCATGAGCCGGCTTGCTTTCGATACCACGAAGTATCTAAGAGAACGGTGCATTAGCCCGACCGTCAGGGAGGGTTCAAAGAATAAGGAGCCCTTGCTTACGCGCGGGCTAGCGCGCCGAAACTCCTAACGCCAATGCCAAACGCAGCTATTGCCTCGTGTCTTTTTTGCAAAGTCGTCAACCGGGAAGTGTCGGCGCGCCTCGTTTTCGAAGACGAAATCTCGCTCGCTTTTCTCGATCACCGTCCGGTTTTTCCCGGCCACTGTTTGCTGATTCCGAAACTCCACTACGAAACCCTGGCCGATCTTCCCGCTGAATTGATCGGGCCGTTCTTCAAGAACGCTCAGCTGCTAGCGCGCGCGATCGAGTCGGCAATGGAAGCTCACGGAACCTTTGTAGCGATGAACAATCGCGTCAGCCAGAGCGTGCCACATCTTCACGTCCACATCGTTCCCAGACGCCGCAAGGATGGCCTGAAGGGCTTCTTTTGGCCGCGTTATCCTTACAAGAGCGATGAAGATGCCGATGCTGTTCAGCTCACCATTCGCCATGCCCTGGCAGCACTAGTCTAGGATATTTCGCCAAATGCTTTTTGTCTCGCCTTTTCTTTCGAATTCGCCGAAAAACCCGTGCTTTTCCCCTCGCGAAAAGTAAATAAATCAGTCTTTGAAGATAAAACACACAGAAAATTGACGGCGAAAACTCTTTTGTATATAAATGCGCTCGTCACGAAGATCACGGTCTTCGAGACCGGCGAAGGGATCGGCGAACGGAGTGGTGACACTCTGGGAGAGAGCAACGGCAGAGCGGTTTGCAGTTGTTATTGACGCCCGGCGTTGAAGCCGAAAGGCCTGCTAGGGAGAGCCGAAAGGTTTTCCTGAGCGCCCGGATAAAAACGGGTAGCACCCTTTGGGAAGGACCCGCTGAAGGGGAGCCATGTCGCTCGACGAAAGTTGAGCCTCGTTGCCGGGAACGTAACCGGCGGTGGAGGACAGCCACCAAAAAAACTACCTA
>DASZZL010000163.1:0-4125 GCA_035545035.1 Pyrinomonadaceae bacterium | reverse complement strand
ACACGGTCGTGCATTGCAAGATGGGCGGACGCAGCGCGCGCGCGATTGAGGCTTTGAAGCGCACCGGCTATGCGGGAAATCTGGCGAATTTGACGGGCGGAATTATTGCCTGGTCCAACGAAGTCGACCCGACCGTGCCGAAGTATTGACGAGATCGATTCGATGACAGTCCTTAGCGGAAACCTATTTCATAGACTGTCAGAATGTTGGGATGAATGAGTGCCGCGGCAGACTTTGCCTCGCGAACGAACCGCTCCATGCGATCGCGATTCGAAGCAACATCAGCAGGCAAGACTTTCAACGCGACTTTCCGATCAAGCTTAGTGTCTTCGGCGAGATACACTTCGCCCATCCCGCCCGCGCCAATCTTGGAGCGGATTTCGTAGCGACCGAGTTTTGTTCCGACTGCCAGAGTCATCGCTTCAAGTCCGCGGTCCAGTTGACGACCAGCGTGATCGGCACAGAACTCCCCTCTGTGGACACGTCGATAAGGAAACGCTTGGCGTCGCGGGTCACGTCGTAGTGAGTGCCCGGGGAAGTCGCTACATGGGCGTCGAATAACGGTTGAGCATTGCCGATCTCTAAAGTGAGTTCTTTCGCGCTCACGTCCACCGCCATCAGTTTGGCATCAGACGCCAGGAAGAAAAGCTCTTTCCCATCGCCTCGCCATCGCGGTTCCGTGCCGCCGCCCCTCGAAACCTGCCATTTGCCGCCCGGCCCAGGGAAGGGCGCGATGTACACTTGATTGCTGCCCGACTCGTCTGAGACATAGGCGATCCAGTGTCCGTCAGGTGAAAACTGTGCACCGAATTCATTGAACGGCGTTTGCAGAAACGGAAAAGGCTTGTGGTCTCCGAACAGCGGCAAGATCCACAGATCCTGCTTGGTATTTGCCTTTGTATCAGTGTTCACGAAAGCAATGAAGCGTCCATCCGGAGACCATGATGTGGTGGCCTTACCCTCGTTAGATTCGAAGAGAACTTCTTCACTGCCTGCCCCGCTGGAAGGCTTCTGATAAATATCATATGGGCCCTTTCGGTTTGAGACGAAAACAACCTGGCTTCCATCCGGCGACCAGAGCGGAAAAGTTTCGAAGGCCGGATCGAATGTGAATCGCGTCGGCACGTTGCGCGACAACTCATAGAGCCAAATGTCTGTGCCTCCAGCCTGAGGATCGAAAATGAGCACCGCCAGCTTCTGCCCGTCGGCTGAAAGCCGAGGCCCACCATAAAATCCCGGCTCACTTACCTGACCGATTTGCTTGCCGCTGCGGTCAAACCAGACAAGCTGCGTGTTACCTCTGGCAATGCCGCTCTGGAAAGTCAAAACCCCGTTCTCCGAGACTGAGAAGATTGCTCTCGCGCCGCCAAAATCGAATTGAAGATGCTCGGCAATGGGGAAAGCGTCGCCGGTTAGTTGAAAGCTTTTCTCATCGAAGGGCTGGGCCATTAGCGTCCCCTCACGGGCGAAAAGCAGATGTCCGGATGCGTAAGCCGCACTCGTATCGGCGCGCAGAACTAACCTTTGCTCCTGCGATTCGAGCGATCCCAGATAGACGCCGTTATTCTCATTCTGGGCGGAAGAGCCCCCAATGCGGCAGAGAAAATGATGACCGTCAGGCAGAAAGTAGGGCCAGCGGTGAGTTGTCTGTCGGCGTGACTCATCAAGCTTTGTAACGGCGGTTGATGCTCCGCCCGCGGCGGAAACGCGATGTAGCGGACCACTAGTGTTGGGCGCAAAAACAATCACCCCCTCGCGATTCCATGTCCCGCCCCGACCATTCGGCGCATCACAGATCGTCTGCGGTGGGCCGCCCGAGGCGTCAATCTTCTTCAGCTTTCCTCCGGCGAAGAATCCGATGAAGCGGCTGTCGGGCGACCAGAAGGGTGGAGAAGAACCTAAAACAGTTGACACTCCATCCGTCCCGGCCAGTGGCTGAGCCGTAAGCGCGTCAAGCGGCCGCACCCAGAGCATGGCCTGTCCGCTCGCACCGCGAGCAACAAAGGCAAGCCGCACCCCATCCGGAGAAACTGCAAATAGGTTGAGGGCAGTAAGGTTCGCGTTCTCGGGAGGAAGAATGGCCGCGCGAATAACGTTTGAACGCGCCGGCGTGCGTCTGAATGAAGAGATGGCGAACGGAAGCATTATAATCGACGCGAGCGCGAACACGCCGGCAACAATCCAGGGCAAGTACTTGCCGAGTCTGGGCCGCGCAAGTTGTGCCGCCATCGCTACCGTTTGGGCCGAGACTGTGGCCGATCCGGAAAGCGCCTGAATGGCAAATGCGAGATCGCTGGCCGAATGAAATCGCTCTTCCGGATTCTTTTCGAGACAGTGTTGGACCACTCGTTCGAGCGCCGGCGATATGGTTTTGTTTGTCTCCGAAAGATCTGGTGGGTCTTCGCGCAGGATGGCGGTGATCGTGTCGGCAGTGGATGCGCCGCGGAAGGCGCGCTTGCCGGAAAGCATCTCATAAAGAATTGCGCCAAAGGAAAAGATATCTGAACGGTGATCGGCGGCCTTGCCCCGCAGTTGTTCGGGCGACATGTAACCCATCGTGCCCATCACTACGCCCGGATCGGTGTCGATGCGCCGCGTAGGTATATCGGTTTGCGCTTGCACATCGGCGGCGCCGGTCAGCTTCGCCAGTCCAAAGTCGAGTATCTTCACGCGGCCATCATTCGTGACGAAAAGATTTTCCGGCTTGAGGTCGCGATGAACGATTCCTTTGGCGTGGGCGGCGGCGAGGCCATGAGCAATCTGCAACCCATAATCCATCGCTTTGCGTTGCGGTAGCGCCGCGCCGGCCATGCGCTCGCGTAGCGTCTCGCCTTCCAAAAGTTCCGAGACGATGTAGGGCGCGCCGTCATGCGTACCGATGTGAAAGATGACGAGGATGTTGGGATGATTGAGCGCGCCCGCGGCTTGTGCTTCCTGTTCGAAGCGACGTAGACGTTCAGAATCCGCGGAGAACGCCGCGGGCAAAACCTTGATGGCTACATCACGACCGAGTTTCGTGTCGCGCGCGCGATAGACTTCGCCCATCCCGCCTTCACCGATCTTGGAGATGACGCGGTACTGAGCAATCGTTGTGTTGGGGGAAATGGTTTCGCTCATAGTCTTTCTGTATTTTCACTGCGGAAATCTGACGCGGCGCAGCAAATCCTGAAAGCGCGGGTCGGCGCGCAAGTTATTCCATTTCGGCTCGACTTTCAGAAAAACCATTCTCGGGTCTCGTTTCTGATAACCTTGCTCCAGCCAAGCCAGCGTTTCGTCGCGCTCGCCCAGGCCGTTATAGATCATTGCGATGTTGTAAGGTGGAACGTAACGCTCGGTTGATAATTTCAATAATTCTTCAAGCGCGGCGCGCGCCTCTGCTTGTTTGCCCGACTTCGCCAAAGCGTAAGCGCCTAACGCGGTTGCGTCGGTCCTAACGCCGAGAAATTCTTTAGCCTTGCGTGCTTCAACAACGGCTTCGGCAAACATTCCTTTCTCGATATAGGCGCTTGAAGCAACCCAATGAGCGAACCAAAAGTTCGGGTCTAGTTCAAAAGTCTTCTGCAATCTGGCTAACGCGTCATCGGTTCGTCCGGCGTGAATCAGAAACCGCCCTTCGTTCGCGTTGATTCTCAAATTAAGCGGGTCGAGCTCTCTGGCGCGTTTTATTTCGGCGAGTGCTTCCGCGTGCCGCCCCGTGGTTGAAAGTAAATGTGCGTAAACCTGATGAGCGTCCGCGCTGTTCGGATTAAGTTCTAAAGCTCGTTTGCACTGATTCTCGGCTGCGTTCCAATCCCAGTCGTACCAAAATATGATGAAACCGAACTCGGCATGAGCTTCGGCGAGAGTGTCGTCAATTTCGATTGCCTTTTGCGCCGCCGCTTTCGCTTTCGGCATATATTCGGTTGAAGGCATTTCGCCGGAGAGTGTGAGCGCGCGATATCCGTCCGCGAGTCCGACGTAGGCGAGCGCGTAAGACGGATCAATTTCAATCGCTTGTTGGAAGTATGAAATACCCTTTTGAGTTTCCGTCAGCATTAATTTGGCAAGGTGGTAACGTCCCTTGAGATAAAGCTGATACGCTTCCGGGTTGGCGGTGTAGGCTTTCGTCACCCGCTGCTCGTCCGC
>DASZZL010000162.1:0-16130 GCA_035545035.1 Pyrinomonadaceae bacterium | reverse complement strand
TGACGATCATGAGATCCACTAGCTGGACGGTCTCGGCCGTGGTCGCAGCTTCAGTCTGGGTGATTGCGGTAGCTAGCGGAATACTCGCAAACTCGATGTGAAGCTTTGGGCTAGTCACGCCTGAAGAGGAGGTCACAGATGAAGCAAAAGTTTGACCTCATAGTAATCGGAACCGGGAGCGCGGGTTCTGCGGCAGCATCCACGTGTCGCAAGGCGGGCTGGGAAGTCGCGATCATTGATTCGAGGCCGTTCGGCGGTACTTGCGCCCTACGCGGCTGCGATCCAAAGAAAGTGCTCGTCGGCGCCGCAGAGTTAATTGACTGGAACCGTCGCATGGAGGGAAAAGGCATTTCGGCAAAAGGCGCTGAGATCGACTGGTCATCGCTCATGCGCTTCAAGAAGACTTTCACTGAACCTGTTCCCCAGAGTGTGGAGAAAGGCTATGCCAAGGCTGGCATCGCTACGTATCACGGTCGCACGCGCTTTCTTGATCGGACTACTGTTCAAGTGGGTGATGATACGTTGACCGGGCGCTTTGTGCTCATCGCCTCTGGCGCTATGCCCGCTGTGTTGGGTATTCCTGGCGAGGCCCATCTCACCAGAAGCGATCAGTTCTTAGAATTGGAACAACTGCCACAACGAATCGTTTTCGTCGGTGGTGGCTATATCTCTTTCGAATTCGCGCATGTTGCCGCGCGCTCTGGCGCGCAAGTTCGAATCCTTCATCGCGGTGCTCGCCCGCTGGAGGGCTTCGATCCGGATCTCGTGAACCAACTTGTGCTTGCCACACGTGAGCTGGGTGTAGAGGTTCTTTTGAACACCGCTGTGGACGCCATCGAGAAGGTTGATGATCAGTTTATGGTGAGAGCGTCTACAAAGGAGGCGGAGCAAGAATTTGAGACTGATCTAGTGGTCCACGGCGCGGGCCGCGTTCCGGAGATTGACGATCTCGATCTGCACAATGCAGGAGTTGCCCGCGAAAAGAAGGGAGTGTCCGTAAACGAATTCCTTCAGAGTGTCTCTAATCCCGCTGTTTATGCCGCAGGCGACGCAGCAGCCGGCGGGGGCCCGCCTCTAACGCCCGTAGCCAGCGTGGAGGGTCACATCGTAGCAAGCAACATGCTAAAGGGTAACCACCGCAAACCCAATTATTCCGGAGTCCCTACAGTTGTGTTCACTGTACCGCCTCTTGCTTCAGTGGGATTGCGAGAAGACGAGGCGAAGGATCAAGGCTTGAAGTTCAAAGTGAAGCATGAGGATACCTCAGGCTGGTATTCTTCTCGCCGGCTGAATTTGAAATACTCAGGTTTCAAAGTACTCGTGGAAGAGGACAGCAATCGAATCCTTGGCGCACACTTACTGGGTGAGCATGCCGAAGAGGTTATTAACATCTTCGCGCTTGCCATTCGTGTTGGGTTGAACGCAATGGACTTGAAGACAATGCTTTACGGGTACCCGACGAGTTGCTCTGATGTAAGCTACATGGTGTGAGAAACAGTCAGGATGAATACGATCGTTGTCATTCGCGCATTCTTTCTCATTTGTCTACTCGCGGTCGTGACAGCGGGTCAACAGGCTGCTCCGCTACCCGAGTTTTCCTTGCCGACGCTCAAAGGCCAGACACTGCGTTCTCAGGAACTCAAGGACAATATCGTGGTGCTCGATTTCTGGGCCACTTGGTGCGAGACGTGCATTAGCGAAATTCCCGCGTTCAACAAACTGGAAAAGGAGTACAGCTCGCGCGGTGTGCGGGTCATCGGTCTGTCCGTACAATCAGGATGGGCGAGTGATATTCAAAAGTTTGTTAAGCAATACAATATGCGTTACACAATCCTGGTCGGGAATGATGATACCGTTTCTGACTTTGGGGTAATTAGCTTTCCGAACACCTACGTTATTGGTCCAGGCTGGAAGCTTTACAAGAAATACTCCGGCGTGTCTGAGACGAAAGCGGCAGACATTCGTCAAGACATCGAAACGTTACTCAAGGCGAAACGTTGAATACGAAGAGGAGCGAGGAAATGTTATCTCTGAGATGTAAACACTGGTTGTTGCTGGCTGCGAGCGCGTTGTTGCTATTCGCTAATAGCGCATGGGCTACGGATGGGCAGGTGCAGCTCAACGCTCAGGAGCAGAAGGTTATCGACTATCTCGTAAGCGATTGGGGTCAAGATTTCAGCGTCACCAGTGTCGACATCGCGATGGCCGCCCTAAAGGTTGAGCAATCAGACGAGACGCGGTTTCGGATCGGCAGCCACATCAAGGCACATCCAGAACTCCACGAGGTAATTCGGCGCTGGGGCTGGGTAACGCTGGTTCTGACTCCTGACGAGAAGCTAATTGCGCGCGCGCTGATCAATGCTGAGCGTGACGGTAAGCCAACGCCGAGCACGCCTGAGTTAGCTAAGGCTGTCGCTGTGAGTGAGGCGCAAGTGAAGCGTGGGCTGAGCATGCTTGAGCGATACGAGATATTGAGAACCGACGCGAAGGCCGGAGGCGCGGGCTACAGAGTCGTGCCTCATTACATCAAATGGGAGCCGCGACTGGACTTCGTCTTTCACAAGGTCAGCCTGGACAGCGGACGCCAATTCAACACGAATTGAGCGCTCGATTCAATGCTGCTGGTCAGCGGCAAACTCGCGAATGAAAAGGTCACGATAGACGATTCCTCGCCGGAGAGCACTGCTCGTATTCACCTGGCCTTCGATAAAGGAAAGTTGATTAGTGCTGAGCCCGCATCAACCGTTTTCTTCGCGGGCGGTGGTTGAGGGGTCATCAACTTCTTCAGGTCTGAAGAAGCACTAAATCAGTGGCTCGTTCGATACCCGGAACTCAAAGACAAACCGCACGGCACCGTGGAACAAGCATTGGAGGAGATTAAGAAGCGTCAGAAGGCAGCTTTTGAAGAGTTGTTCGCCGACGGCCAGCCTGAAAAAGTAGTCGCTCTAGCTGAAGGGATCCTAGGGCCAAGCGGAGGATTATTGTTTGATGGGCACAGGCTTGATGCTCCCGCGGATTATCGAAAGCCGATCGACTAAGATCAATTGCGTCGCTTCTCCAAATGCTAATGGCGTCGCTTCTTTGAGAAACGCAGAAAATGCTCAAGGCAATAATCCTGTCGACGCAAATCTTCTTGCTCTGTGGATGTTTTGCATCGTCCCCCTTTCCGGCACTGTTCGGGGCGGCGAATTCTCCGGCCCTCTTTCGAGCACACACATTGACTGGTCTTGAAACTCAACGAAACATGACTGGAAGGAACGCAAGCAGTAAGTCGAATTAGAGAAGTGAGCGCAACGAAAACATCCAGGACCTCGACAATCACCTGTCCGCACGGTGGATTTCAGAGCGAGGAAGAGATGCCCGTTGACGCCTGTTTATTCTTTTATGAATGTATTGGGTGTCACGCGCGACTTAAGCCATTGCCGGGTGACTGTTGTGTGTTCTGCTCGTACGGAAAGGAAAAGTGTCCACCGCAGCAACATGAGCAGTCTTCAATTGATAACCTCGGTTCGGCGATGATAGAAATCTAGGAGGAACATCGTGAAGCCATTGACAGCATTCTTCCAAATTATGGTTCTGCTTTCAGTCGCAATGGCGGCGAGCTTACAGTCACCAACCACGCCTCTGCGCAGTTCACCTATTGGAGTTGGAGACACAGCGCCCGACTTTACTCTTGAGGATCAGAACAAGAATAGAATCACCCTGTCCGAAGCCCGCGGCAAGTCACCGGTCGTACTCGTCTTCTACCGAGGTTACTGGTGACCGTTCTGTGCCCGGCAGTTGGCCGGACTCAGAACTCTTCTGAAGAAGAATGAGAATGTAAAACTGTTCGCGATCAGCATGGATGCCCCGGACGTGAGCAAGAAATTTGCCGAGAAAATTGCCTCAGATGGCAAAGGCCCTGTTAACTTTCCCATCCTCTCAGATCCTGACCATAAGATTATCGATGCTTACGGCCTGCACGATCCGGCTTACGACGGACAGAGAGTTGAAGGCATTCCGCATCCGGCCGTTTACGTGATCGATAGGCAGGTAAAAGTTGTCTGGGCCAAGATCGAATCCGATTACAAACAGCGTCCAACAAACGAAGAGATACGCGCTGCGCTTGATGCCCTGAAGTAATTGGGTTTTCTCAACAGGTGCGCTCTCTTTTTACGACGACTATTGACTCAAGACGAAACGCGATCTTTTCGTCTAGAAAGTGAAATCACGAGTCAGCTTGATCTGAAGGCTGTATGAAGGGCGTTCGAGTCCCGCGCCAGTACTCTGATTGTAGATGATGAAGAAATCGCTGTTGGGCCGATATATGTAACGAAGCCGCACGTTGATAACTGAGAGGCGAGCCGCTGAGTTCAGTTGGACTAGAGCGGACGTAAGCAGCTTGCGCGAGAAGTTGTAGTTCAATCTTCCTGAGAACAGACTGGTGGTAAAGTTTCCTTCGCGCAGACGCACTTTGTTGTAACTCTCTGAAAGATCGAGTAACAAATGCGAATTCGGTCGCCACGTTATCCCGCCTGAAGTTTCATACCGTTTGCCCGAATAGAAGTCTCCCCACTTTTCTCGCACTTTGAAAACGATGCGTTTGCTGAGATCACTCGTGAACGACACCTGCGGGCGGTTGAAGCGATAGGTGCCCGCCGGAATGATGATTCCCCGTCGAATCTGAAATGGCTCAGTCAAGACATCGTTCACAGCTTCGATCGGCCGGAAGAACAATTCCGATGAGTTCTTGAAGACGGTGTCCCAGGAGAGCTCGGTCTGCCGCGTGGAAAGTTTGCCCGCTCGATCCGTGTAGTATTCAATCTGCGTCTCAAACTCCATCTGTTGCACGTGCGGAATAAACG
This sequence comes from Pyrinomonadaceae bacterium, assembly GCA_035545035.1. Taxonomy (GTDB): domain Bacteria; phylum Acidobacteriota; class Blastocatellia; order Pyrinomonadales; family Pyrinomonadaceae; genus UBA11740. The sequence goes on along the minus strand of DASZZL010000162.1, from coordinate 11,286 downwards.
TCGGGCGTGGTTTGTAAGCTACCTGGCCAAAGTATTGATGAATGGCGTTGCGTTCGATGAAACCGACTTCGGGATTGAACTTTTCGCCGACATCTTCATAAACAGTGATGAAGCGGTAGAGGTCGTTTTCAAAAATCGATTCAAGACGCGAGGAGCCGGCGCTGGAACGAACGCCGGGCGTCGCCGAGCCCATCCAGAAGGCCTTCACCTTGTAGTGGTCGGCTAGATTGAACTCGGCATCGGCGCCCCCGACGCGATTGTAGCTGCCGCCGCCTACGGTGGTAGCTCCTTGTCGGTTGACGAGGATCGCCCCGACATAGGAGCGCTTGAGAATGTCCCGTTTCACTCGGAGGACGCTGAACTGTTGACGCGGAATGCCGAGACCCGTCGAGGCCTCGCCCAGCTTGCGCGTTTGCACCTGCAGAAATCCGACGTTATACGGACCAATCTTTCCGGTGACTTTCACGCCGTAATCGATCGGGACGGGCGCGCCACTGTCCGTCAGACCGATGCGGCGCGTAAAGAAGGCCTGATTCTCTCCCTGCCTGCCAAACAGAAAGATGCCTGAGTTTTCAAGAAAGAAGTCGCGCTTCTCGGGAAAGAAGACGGAGAACCGCGAGAGGTTAACAATCTGATCGTCCACTTCGGCCTGGCCAAAGTCGGGATTGACTGTGAACTCAGCCGTCAGCGATGGCGTGATTCCGATCTTCGCCACTTCTATTCCCGCAGCCGCACGGACGCCCGCGTCTAATCCGTTCCTACCGACCAGCGGCACACCCTGGCGCCAGTCTCCGGATACGTACGGCTTAATCTCGCGCAAGCGACGACGGCGAATCTCTTCGACTCCGCCAAGCTCGCCCGCTTGCGAGACACGTTCCAGACCAAACGAGCGCTGCCAACTCGTCCACAGGTTCTCTTCGTTCTTGCGGCGAATGATCCGCGAAATGTTGAGACCCCACGATTCAATGCCTTCTTTGAAGCGCAGCGTTGTTAGAGGAATCGCAATCTCGACTGTGTAGCCCTTGTCGTCAATCCGACCCGCAGAGATCCACGAACCATTCCAGGTAACATTGATGTCCCGGCCCTCGTCAGTTATGAGTGCGTCCTGCTGTGTGCCGAGTGGGTTGACTATGAAACGAAAAGCATTGCGGCGATCGTGATAAGTGTCTAGTACGATCGAGATAGTATCATCATTGGAAAAGTCTGCATCCCGCACCAGTTCACGCGCATTGATATGCGCCGCGTCTGAATCAAAGGCGCGAATCCCGAAGTAGATGTTCTTCTCATCGAAGAGCACGCGCACCTCAGTGCGTTCGGAAGCAGGAGCGCCCTCAGTGGGTTGCTGCTGTAGAAAATCAGTAGCCGGTTGGGCCAACGACCAAGCGGCTTCATCTAGGAGACCATCAATCTTGATTACATCTGTAACCCGTACTGCCTGAATTCGTCGCGCTTCGGTGTTCTTCTGCGGTATCTGGCCGGGCTTAGCTGCGGTAGATTGCTGCGTGTCATCTCCTGTTGAAGGCTGCTGTGCTGGGGTGACAATCACGAACAGGGCAATGCTGAGCGCAATCATCAGCGCCCGGAAGCGTTTCAATCTACTATCGAAACGCCTCGATGCTTTTGTCATAGCTGCTTATCAGAAGGCAGAGCGATTCTGAGAATGGGTTTACCACCAACATTCTGTAACGGGAAGTAGACGCGATGGGTGCGACTGTCGACGGCGACGCTGTGCGCATTAGGAGCGAAGAACCCCTCACTCACCTTTTCTAAGTTGCGGCCACGCTCATCAAAGATCGTGATGATGCCACTCTCCGCAGAAACGTACAGGCGACCAAAGCCCTTATCAAACGCCAGCACGTCGGGATCTGCGCCAACCGATTGAATGGCAGTCAATTTCTTTGCTTCAAGATCAAAGACTGCCAGCTTTGCATTCTCCTCGCAGGCAACGAATGCCAGCCGGTGCTCGCTGTCGATGTAGAGTCCGTGGCTCCCGCTGCAGCCGGGCAGTGGATAGTGTCCGATGACTTGATCCTTGTTCGGATCGATCTCGGCCAGTTCATTCTGCCCATGTACCGTGACAAAGATATGTTCCGAGACTGAATCATATTGCGTGTTTCCCGCGCCTCCGCCAAGAGCAATCGTCGTCACCCGCTGATTGGTCTTGGCGTCGATCACTGTGTCTGTTTTGCCGTGCAGATCCGAGACATAGATCTTGTTTGCCTTACTAGCATAGGCAACTCCGTCCGGATAATCTCCGGCAGGCGCACGCGCGATAACCTGCAATGCGCCATCGTCAATAACGGCTAACTCGTTCGAGCCAGTCGCGGAGGCATAGACCCGATGGAGTTCGGGGACCGCCAGAATCCCATGCACGCGCGGCAGATTCGTGACCTCGTCGACCTGTGTTTCTTTGTTCGTGTCAAATACAGCCATCGTACCGTCGCCGAGATGTGCAATGTAGAGTCGTCCGGTGTTTGGGTCGAAACTCTGATAGTCGAAGCGTGTTGCGCCGCCGCTCAACGGAACGTCACGCACAGTACGCAGCGCGAGATTGCCTGATGGAGACGACGGAAGGCTTGCTGAGGAATCAGGCACTGGCGAACCAGCAGAAGATGGAGCCGAGAGATTTGTCGAAGGCGCTTTTCCTGTGCAGGTTACCGCAAAAACTGTGAAAAGAATTGACAGGACAACTGCACCGATAATTGCAAGAGACTTCATACGGCTCTTCTTCAAAACAAGCATCAGGGGCGAGCGTATCAGACCCACCGAGTCTCAAGTGCGAACGCGCATTCCTTCAACTCTTCGGTTGACTTCATCCCAATTCACGTTTTGCATGAATGCGTCCACATACTTAGCTGCTGCCGCTCCGTAGTCCATTTGGTAGGCATGTTCGTACATGTCCAGTACCAGTAGCGGATAACCCAAGGGCGCGTTGTGCATGTGATCCCAAGCCCAGTAATTGTGAACTTCGCCGGTGTGCAAATTGTACGAAAGAATCGTCCAGCCTGACCCGCCTCCCAGAGCGTTTGCTGTCTTCTTGAATTCCGCTTCCCACTGCTCGTAACTCCCAAACCATTGCTTGATAAGATCGAGCACCTTGCCGCTGGCCTTGCCGTCACCACCGAGGTTAGCAAAGTAATTCTCGTGCAGAACCACGGAACCCGTGCGCACCAGTTCTTCGCGCTTAAGATCTCCATACATGTACGGAGGCAGATCTTTCTCGGCGAGCATCGACGCGAGTCTTTGCTCGACGGCATTGAGCGCTTTGACTGCGCCGCTGTAGTTGTTTTCCCAATGCGACTTGATTAGCTTTTCCGATATGCCTTTGAGCTTCGCCGGATCGAACGGCAATGGCTTCGGTTGGTGTTGCCCACTGAATGCGCGCGCCGCAGGCAAGAGTGTAGCCGTTTGCTCTTCGGTCGTCAGGGCAGTGGTTCCTTTGACCTGCTCATTAACGAGACTGGTCAATGCCACGCCGGCGCCTCCTGCTGCCATCAGGTTCATCAAACGTCGTCTTGAAACTTTTTCCATCTTTCGTCCCCTTTCGTAATCTAATGCTGTTTCTTTCGTCACACGTCAAGGCACCGCTCGGTGCTCATCATGCACCGGAGGAATTACCGCGCACAAGCCACGAGACTTTATGTCTTAACGGGCAAAGGGGGTCAAGGAAAGATTGAACGTGCCTCAGGCAGGCGATAACACATTTAGAACCTTAGTGCATAATTAAGCCGCACAGTGCGCCCCATCTCGGGAGCGATTGCTTTAATGAATGACAGATGATTGCGATACAACTTATCGGTAAGGTTCTGGCCGCTCAGTGACAGGACATGCGCTACTCGCTTGGTCACAAGAGTATACGAAGCGTTGAGATTGAAGAGACCGTAACCAGCGGTAGATGTCTCATTATCGAAGACACGATTTCGCCGATTAACCAAGATCATTTCCGGTCGGACACTGAACGCCTTGTAACGCCAGTCGAGTCCGAGCGTCCCGCGAAGAGGCGGGATTCGTGGCAACGGTTTGTTAAGTTCGGTAAGTTCCGCTCGCACATAGTCCACCTTGCCGTTTAACCACAAGTTAGATGCAACCCGGGCTTCTACGCTTGCCTCTGTCCCAACGAAACGGCTCTTCGCTTGTGCATAGTTAACAATCGGAAGATGTGATCCCGGATCGGTTGCTCCAGTGAACGCCGTATAAACAAAGTTGCCAAGGTTGTAGTAATAAACGCTGGCCTCGAGGCGCACGCGAGCTGTGTTGTGCCGCAACGAGAAATCAACGCCGTCGCCCTGCTCGGAGTTCAAGTTCGGGTTACCGATGTCGAAAACGAGAATGCCCGGATGCGGTCCATTGTTATAAAGCTCCTCGAGAGCTGGAGCGCGGAAGGAGTGTTGGTAGTTAGCTATGAAAGAGCCACCCGTCCAGAGGGGTACGCGCACACCCGCGCTGCCCGAGAATCCGACAAAGTTGCGCTTGCGGAAGTTGCCTTCCGGGTTGTAGCCATTCTGCTCGACGCGTCCGCCGAATTGAAAACCAATGCCCTCGAAGTCCACTCGCTCCAGAGCGTATACGGCAAAGGAATTTTGCTTTGTGTGCGGCGCCGGAGCTTCCGCTCCCACTGATTCGTAATCACGCGTAAACCCAGAGAGTCCGAAAGTGTCGGAGAAGCGGCCATAACGTCGATGATTAAAGTTCGCACGATAGTTGAAGTTCTTGTTGGTCGCTATCGAATCGAGTTCAGTTTTGTTTTCGTCTGATTCGAACTCGAACTCGCGATTAACATAATCGTTGTAGCTAAGCGCAAAATCGCCACCTTCAATAAAGCCGCCCAGTTCGCGTAATCCACCTTTCACTTCGTAGCTGTGACGGCGCATCTTCAAATATTCGAAATCGATTTCGTCCGCCTCAACGGGAATGCCGTAGCGCCTTCGATCATAGGCGTAGGTAAATGAAAGCGAGCCTTTGCGTGGGAACCAGCCAAGACCGCCGCTGAGGTTGCCACTCCGTGCGTAAGAATTCAAAACTGTTCCGATGGGAGTGCGATAGTCGTTAGTTTTTTGCGCTCCGCCGTTGGCAAAAAGGAGGAAATTCCATAATCCGAATTTGAAACCACCGCTGCTGCCAGCTTGCCAGTTGTTGGTGCCGCCGAAAGCGTTTAGGTAACCAGACAAACCTCGCTGGTAAACGTCATTGGTCGAGATACCGTTGACGACGCCGCCAATCGCATTGCTGCCGTAAAGCAAAGTCGCAGGACCCTTAACGATCTCCACTCTGTCGAGCGCTAAGACGTCAATTGGTTCTACTTCGTCGGCCGACTGCGAAGCGATGCCACCTACGCGCAACCCATCTTGCAGAACCAATACCCGATCACCGTCAAACCCGCGAATGACCGGACGACCGGAACCTGGGCCAAAGCTCCTTTTCGCAACACCAGGCTGAGATTCAAGGGCGTCGCCGATCGAAATGGGGTTTCTTTGGCCGAGTTCGAGGGCTCCAATCGAGGCGACTGACTGATATGAGGAACCGACTGCCTCGGCGGAGCCGGTCGTCGTCACCGTTACCTGCTCGCTCACTGGAGTGAGAGACAATTGAAAATCGACCGTCTGATCGCCGCCTGTGACTTCGACGGTCTTAATGACGTCGGGCACGCGATCGAGGTGCGCGAACATTTGATACTTGCCAGTCGAAATGCCCTCAAATTCGAATGCGCCGTTTTCATCAGTCAAAACAGATCTCTTCAGCTCGGCGATTGTTACGACAGCGTTCCGCGCCGCCGTGCTTGAAGGCTCAATCCTGACAGTGCCGTGAATGCTTCCCGTTACGGCCGGACTCTGCGCAAACGCCGCTAGTGACAAGAACAGGAGACTGATGGTTGCCGAAAGAACAGTTTGAATTCGCACGACTCAACTCCCTTGCGTGAACATTCTATGAATTTGGAAGAACTTACTTCTGGCTTAATCCCGAGACCTAAATGAAACTGACTTTCATTTTCAAAATAGATATATAGTAACGAGGTAAACTATCCCTCGTCAAGAGGCGGTGAATGCGCGACACTGCGGCTGGGGTGAGAAAGGAAGTTTGAAATCGGAGATTACGTTGGTCTGAGGTCGAAAGCGCAACTCATTGACGCCGGAAATGAGTATTAGAACTCAAAATAAATCACGAACTCTGAAACTGCGTTATCTCGCCTGGCTTGCGCAACATCTTGTTCACTTCGCCAACATGCTGCTCTTCTTCGGCGATCATTCGACGCGCGTAATCTTCGAGCAACACCGAACGGTTGATCACCAGGTCGAGCAGCTTTCGATAAAGCGTCAAGCTCTCCTTCTCGGCCTCCAGCGATTCAACAAGGATGTCGTTGATGCCGTGCTTGTGGGTTTCAAGCAAAGCGCCGATCGTCAGGGATGGATGATCGCCGAAGTGTGTTACCAATTCACCAGCCTCGTTCGCATGGGCCAGACACGTTGTCGCCTCTCCTCGCAACCAACTCACGATCGGAATCCGGTTGTGACCAAACACCATCAGTGAGTAATGCGTGTAACGCACCACACCAGCGAGTTCGGCTCCCAGAATCTGATTTAAGAGTTTCGCGGCTTCTGCCCTATCAAAGTTCTCTTCTGACATGTTTCCTCCGGTTCTGCTCTGACTCTTGAGTGTCAAGAATAGCCCGAATCATCTCGCTCCCCCAACAGTCCCGCCAAGCTTACTTGTTTGACATTTCAAAACCGCTGTTATCGAACGCAACATTCTGTTACGCTTCGGGAAATGTCGGTGCTCCTTGATTATCCAAGTACGAATACGAAAAAGAAGACCGAGAACAAACGATGCTAAAGAAAAGTCTCCTCGCGGTTTTATTGTTCGGCGCCATCGGCGCTGCGCAGGTTAATACGGTCAGGCAATATCCGATTGATGCTAATCATTCAACGGTTGGTTTTTCTGTTTTCATCATGGATGGCTTATCCAAGGTCAGCGGTAAATTTACAGACTTTACCGTGACGTTGACCAACGATGAGAAAGACATTACCAAGTCATCGGTGAGTGTGATGATTAAGGCTGCGAGCATCAATACTGGAATCACAGCGCGTGATAACCATATGAGGTCTGCCGACTTTTTTGACGTGGAGAAGTATCCCGAAATCACTTTCCAAAGCAAACGCATCGAGAAAAAGGAAAAGCAACTGTTGGCCATCGGCACTTTCACCATGCACGGCGTCAGTAAGGAAATAGCGCTTCCTTTTCAGATCACCGGCGTAAGCAAAGACCCGACATCGAAAAAGATGAACCTAGGGTATTCTGCGCGCACTGTACTCAACCGCAGAGACTACGGAATAAACTGGACTCACCCGAAGGTTCCTAATTTCGTAGGCGACAACGTGGAGATAGAGATTAATCTGATTACGAAGGCAATAGACATTAACTAGAATCCATGTCTCCGTTTTTGGTCTCGTTACCGCGGGAAACAATGAAGGGTTGTGAAGCAATGTCAGCTAAAACAAAGATTAGTAGCTTCGTTTCCGTCGTACTGTGTTTAGGCGTCGTCTGTCTGACAATAACAGTCCGCACTTTGATTGTAGGGGCGGCAGGGGACGAGCAACAGATGAGAGTCGCTGCGAGCGCACCTGCACTCAATTCGTCACGAAGCCTCTGGGGTATGAGCTACGCCGCGACAAAATCCACCGCACCTGCGCAGGGGGCGCAGGGTGAAAAGACGGTCGATCAGTCGCGCAAGAATATACGGGTCCTCAAGGGCTTACCTGAATCGCAGCTCTTCCCTCTGATGAATTTTGTTGCCACCTCGCTCGGCGTGCAGTGCAACTTCTGTCATGTCCAGCAAGGCAAAGACCCAAAGACGGGATTCACAAACTGGGTTTGGGAAAGTGATGATAAACCAGAAAAGCAAACGGCTCGCAGAATGATGCAGATGGTGCTGTCTATCCAAGCCAACGATAAAGTCGATTTCAGAGAAAATGCCGTGACGTGTTACACCTGCCATCGTGGCCAGACGCAGCCAGTCGGCCTGCCGCCGATGCCGTTGGCCCGATCTGGTCATGAACCTGGGCCGAACGATGCCGCTCCCAGCGTGCGCGCTATTTCGCCATCAGTAGACCAAATATTCAGGAAGTACGTTGAGGCGTTGGGTGGCAGCGCCGCAACCGGCACGAAGACACTTGTGCTGAGGGGCAGGCGCGAGGCTTCGCAGGATCGCAATTGGCCGAATGAGATAACCCTGGCAGTTCCCGACAAGTTCTTAATCGTGGCGACTACGCCGCAGGGCGCAGTTCGTCAGATCGTCAACGGCGACAAAGGCTGGGTAATGAACGGAACCAACGTGCGAAATTTAGCGCCGGCCGAAGCGGTCGAAGCGAAGCGTAGCTGGGACGAACTCTTCAATGTCATCAAGGTGAAGCTGTCGCCGGGCATGAGGCTGGAGGGTGTTCACAAGGTGGGTGATCACGATGCTTACCTTGTCGAGCAGGTCACGGATACCAAGACCGAACGTTATTACTTCGACTCGCAGACCGGGCTGCTGCTGAGGAAGATTACTATTAGCCAGACGGTGCTAATGCCAATTCCCGAGCAGATCGACTTCGAGGACTACCGCGACGTGGATGGGGTGAAAGTCCCATTCACTATCCGCTACTCAGCCATCGACACCTACAACAGTTGGACGCGGACGTTCACCGAGATCAAACGCAACGCTGTGGTGGAGGATACGTTGTTCGCGGTGCCCGCCGCTCCTCCAAAATAGAAGCGCGGGGAGCAATGTGGTAAAGACTGGGATTCCTGGTCTGGTTTCAGAGTCTGGATGAAGGTGGGTTGAATTGCGCATCATCGACCGTCACGTTCTGTTTTATCTCCGAAATCTTTCGTCCCCAGCTTCTTCCGGGCATGGACCAACGAATCAGAAAAGGCTGTTTGATGCCGTCAACATCTCGATAGTCTTCGTAATCGGTTTGCAGCGGAAACATTCCCAGGACGGTTTCAGATTCCATATACCGTCGTACTAACAGTCCCGTCCGGGCATCGAAGAATAGCTTCTCAGGACTACCGCTCAATGGCGTTGCGTCGATAACATAAACTGCCGCTTCTCCAATCGTTGATTTGCCCGCCAGGGTAAGTTTCCGATACAGCTCCTTCGTTCTAATCTCCTTGTAGAACTCCGAATCGCTCTTGAGTTGCGCCAGCACCGGGCCGGGTAACTCTCTCGCGCCGCCCTTGCTGCTACTTCCCCAACCTGCAATTCCGTTGAAGCCGGTACTGAAAGCCACATCGGGATAAGTAGTCACAGTGAGTATTTTGTTAGGCGCTTTCTGATAAACGTCTTCCGGGACGAGGATGCCATCGGCTCCTATCCGCGATCCCTTCGCCACGCGGCTGGTTACTCTGCGAAAGGCCTGCTCGCCACCCACCGCTTGCACGTACCTATCTAATATCTGATCCACGGTTGGCAGTGGACTTTCCTTCGCAGATGTCGGATTCGGCTGCCACAGATTGTGTCCGACGGCTGGGATGGAAACTGGTTGGGGCTTACCTCGATGACACGTATAGCAGCTAACAGCCTTCTCCCCGTTGAAGCTTCCTTTGTTCAGGTCAAACACCATCTTGATCATCTGTCGCGCAGTTTGCTTAGTCGGCTTGTCATCTTTCTCGAAGGGGTTGGTATGGCAGTAGTTGCATTTCACTCCCAGTGACCCTGAGATGAACGCCATTGTTGGCTCTAGCTCTGAGGCGGGCAGTCCTTTGAAGACTTGAATGTTCTTGTACACCTGCTCTGCAACTTTGATTTCCTGACCAGATTTCTGTTGCGCGCTGGACAATGGTCTTGAAAGGCGTAGCTCTTCACTTGTAGCAGTGACACCAGTCTTACTAACGCCAACGAAGCCCGCCGCGGTAACGCTGAAAACGACAAGCAAAAACCAAAAACGACGCTTCAGCGAAGTTTGTGCTTCGTCTGCAATCAATTTAGCTTTTCTCATGAGCATGTAATCCTCTTAGCGTGTTGAATACTTGCTTGTCGAGTCTTGTATTCCGGCATCACGAACTTCAGGAGATCGACCCGGCCATCCTCGTCACGAACAAAGGTCGCTTCGCCGTAGAACTGCTTAACAAAGAACTGCGTTTCTGAGATGGGAAATAATTCGACCTTTTGTCCTACAGCTTCAATCGTCAGCCGACCGCCTTCATTTCGGATGATCATCTCTACCTCCGGCCTACGTTCATCATCGCGATAGTGACCCGCATACTCGTCGTAAACACTCTGATCCACTTCGATCACCTCTCTCAAACATTTCTCGAGCGTGACGTTACTGGATAGAATCTGAAAGCCGAGTTTCTGGTTCAACGCCAGAACCGCTGATTGGGCGGGACGGTTGAAGGATTGAATGACCTTGTAACTATGCGCCCTGACATACTCAATCTCCCGCAGCTTTAGTGAGGTGGCGATCCCCCGCCTGCGATACTTACGCAGAACGCCTGTAAAGCCCTGGGTGACTCCGCCGGGGAGAGCGTCGAACAGACTGACGTCGCTGAGGCCAACATACTGATCGCCATCCTTAGCGATGAAGTAAGCATCGGGCAAGACGTAAGGCATATTGAGCCAGAGCGCCGATGTGATTGAGCCAAATCCCGGTGAGGCGAGCACCGTATTCGGGGCACCCAGCGGCGGTGTGTTCGTGAGGTTGAAGGCCTCCGCGCGCAGCTCTAGGTTTCTCGTTTCGCTGAAATGAATCCGCTTGATTAGGGCAATATCAGCGTTCCGATAATTCGGCCCTCTCACTGGATTGCGCGAACTGTTCCCGATCGTAAACTGCGGCGCGACCGTAATGCCAAATTCTGACAAGTGGCTTTTCGCATATTTGAGATGCCAATTTGGCATCTCAAAACAGTCTGTCTGAATCAATTTCCAAGTGGCCAATACGTGGACAAAAATAACAGCACCTGACGTATACGCGATGGTAAGGAATGGGAAAGAATGTAAAAACCCTTGATTTTCTTCGGTGGCTGCAACTTTCGAAAAGGCAAATACTTAGCGTTTTGCCGGTTGTGTAATTCGCAATGCGGAGGCCAGGGGTTCGAGCCCCCTCTGCTCCACCAATTAAATCAACCCCCGACGGCCACTGGTGACGGTGGCTTTTTTGTTAGCAACCATTTCCCCACGCATTGTCACTCGAGCGCTCTGCGCGATTTGTCATGCAGAATCAATCGTCCTATATAATGTCGCGGCTCGTTCACCCGTCCGCATTTTCGCTGAGGAGAAATCGATGCGTCGATCTTACTTGCTGCTTCAGT
>DASZZL010000161.1:0-6576 GCA_035545035.1 Pyrinomonadaceae bacterium | reverse complement strand
GCCGACTTTAATAATCCTTGAAAATCTAAGGCGAGATCGAAGGCCGAGGCGCGTAGCAGACGTAACTGCTGGCGCGGTGCCCGCAGCGTCTCCCCAGACATCAGCCCGCGCCTCAGGGCCTTCGTCTCGACTTCGATGAGGCGATCCAGAAGCGGGTTGTCCCTTAAAATTTCAGCAGAGCCGCGTTCGACAACCCAGGAGATCTCAGAATCCGGCAAGGCCCGGCGCATCGCAGCGAGCGCGGGCAGAGTATGAACGATGTCGCCAATGCTCCCGAGTTTTACTATGAGAAGACGCATGAGTCAGTGAGCAGTGGGCAGTGGGCAGTGGGCAGCAAGGAGGAAGGTAGACCCTCGGCGGTTGAAGTGACTTGTTCTGCCCACTGCCCACCGCACACTGCCCACTCTTTTCTGCTTACTGCTCACTGCTTACTTTCTCGATCATCTCCGACGAAGAATGATCCTTCGGGTCCCCTACGATCGCCACTCGTCCGCCGTAGGATCGTACCACATCGCGTTCAGGAACCGTGTCTTCGGTGTAGTCAGTGCCTTTCGCATGAACGTCAGGCTTGAGCGCGAGCAGCAGTTCTCCGACCGTCGGCTCGTCAAAGATCACGACGAAATCGACTGCTTCCAGAGAAGCCACCATCTCGGTGCGTTGATCTTGCGGCATGAGTGGCCGCCCGTCGCCTTTCTGTTTGAGCACCTGTTCATCTGAGTTGACCGCAACCACCAGCACATCGCCCAGCGCTTTCGCCCCCGCAAGGTATCGCACATGCCCGACGTGCAGCACATCGAAGCAGCCGTTGGCGAAGACGATTCGCCGGCCGTCCTTCTTGGCCGCGTCGATCGCTTCCTGTAACCGCAGCCGATCCACGATGCGCGCGCCGGAAGGCGTCATTGTTCTGTTACCTGAGAGATTGATGAGATGAGTTCTTCGGCGCTCACCGTCGCGGTGCCACGCTTCATCACGACGATGCCTCCAGCGAAGTTCGCCAGTCGCGCCGCGTCGGCGAACGAAGCCCCCGACGCAATCGCCAGCGCGTAAGTTGCGATTACCGTATCGCCCGCGCCGGTAACATCGAGGGGCTGGCGTGAACCGACGGCATCGATGTGAAGCGGCTTTGTGTCTGCCTCGAAGAGAACCATGCCTCGACTGCCCCGCGTTACGAGCAGAGCGCGATACTCCAACTGTTCACGTAGCTTTGCTCCCACAGCTTCCAGTTCCAGATCGTTCGTCAAAGGCTTACCGCTCAGTTGCGCTATCTCATCTTCGTTCGGCGTTGCTGAAGTGAAGCGCGGGAATTCAGAGAGGCGGAAGCGCGAGTCGATGAAAACCGGAATGCCCCGCTGGTTGGCTGCATACCAGGCCGCCGCAGCCAGAGGGACATCAACGACGCCGTAATTGTAATCAGAGATGATTACCGCGTCAGCTTTCTCGATTTCTTCGCGGCGTCGTTGCTTCAGTTGTTCGCGCTCATCTGAGGCGATCGCAGGCTCGCTGTCATAGTCGATGCGAATAACTTGCTGGCGCGTCGAATGAACCTGTCCGGCGAGCACGCGCATCTTAGTCGTGGTTGTTCGCTCGGACGAAACTACTACGCCATGGCAATCGATCCCGGCGGTCTCAAGTTTATCGAGCAGAATCCTACCCGGTTCGTCGTCACCTATAACGGAGATCAGCGCGACTTTGGCGCCCAATGCCGCAAGGTTTGCCGAACAGTTAGCCGCGCCGCCGGGAGTCGTCTCGGTATGCTCGTGACGCAGAATGAAGACGGGAGCTTCGCGCGAGACGCGGCTGATTTCGCCATAGACGAACCTGTCGGCAATCGTGTCGCCGATCACGAGAATTCGCTTTTCCGAAAAGGCACTGACAATCTCCGCGAAACTTTTCATGCGGTCACCTCAGCCCGGCAACGCGACATCATCGCGCCGGCGCGCGCGAAAACTTCCTCAGGACTGATTGCCGTCATACAACGATGATCGATCGGGCAATCGCGCAGCATGCACGGCGCACAGTCTGGTTCATGTCGAATGATTTCAGCGGTGGGTGCGAATGGCCGCGTAGTCAACGGATTTGTCGGGCCAAAGATAACGAGCGTCGGCGTGCCCACCGCTGAGCCGATGTGCGCCGGACCGGTGTCGTTTGTGATCAGAATGTCCGCGACGCTGATGATCGCCGTGGCTTCGGCGACGCTCGTCTTGCCGGTCAGCACGATCGGTTTGTTTCTGGCGCGTCGAGAAACTTCATTAGAAACTTCCATCTCAGCCGGCGAGCCAATCAAGGCCACACTCGCGCCGGCTGCGGCGAAATGATCAGCAACCGCGGCATAGCGTTCAGCAGGCCAGCGCTTTGCGCGGCTATTAATTGAGCCGGGACAGAGCAAGACCAGCGGCGCGTGGGGACGCAGACCATGCTCGCGCAGAAACTCTTTCGCGTGGTGCTGCCGATCGACCGAGACCGCAAGCGCGAATTGCGGCTCGTTGGATTCAACAACAGAGGTCCCGCACAAGAGTCGCTCAAGTTCCGCAACGAGATTCAGGTAATAGAAGATCTCGTGTCGTTCATCCTTCCAGGCGGGCAACGGAATCGCGTGCGTCAACAGCTTTCCACGACGATCGGCGTCATAGCCAACTCGGACCGGCACGCGCGCAAGAAATGCGACGGCCGCGGCCTTGAAAGCGTTCTGAAAAAGCAGCGCCAGATCGAATCGTTGCTGGCGCCATTCGCGCGCCTGTCTCCACGCCGAGCCCAGCCCCGATCGATCGTAAACCTCATCCACGAAGTCTGCGTCGATAAAGATATCCGCAGTGCCCGGACGCGAAACCAGAGTGATATGCGCGTCCGGCAGAACCCGGCGCAGCTCGCGCAGAGCGGGCACAGTCATCACCGCGTCGCCAACCCAGTTCGTGCCGCGGACGACGATGCGTTTGATTTGATCTAGTTGTGGTTCCGATTCTCTCAATCGCAATTTGCCGGCAGGATGCCGGCGTTCCGCAGGCAAGATGCCTGCGCTCCATCACAGCAGACTCTGCAGTCCTTCTTCAATTCCGATCTGCGGCTGCCAGCCCAACTCTTCGCGGACGCGCGTCAGATCCGAAATATAATTCAGCGGCACAGGCGCGGGCAGCGGCGCGTTTTCGTCAATCACCGGGTTGCATTGAATTGTTTTTGCCACCCTGTCAATTATTTCGCGCAATGAAGTGGCATTCTCGCGACCGCCGCCAAGATTATACAGCCCGCGCGTCACCGCCGAGTCGATGAAGGCGCGGCACGCGCGCGAAAAATCATCCACGTGCAAAATGTCGCGCACCGGCCGCCCTTCGAGCGGCAGGCGAATGGGCCAACCACGCTTCACCGATTCGACGTAATGCGTGACAAAGCCGCTCTCGTTTCCTTCCGAAGGCCTCGCATACACTGTCGAGAGTCGAAAGATGCACGCGCGAAAGCTCCGTTGCGCAGCATAGTATTCGACGTATCTTTCAGCGATCAGCTTCGACCACTCCAGCGGCGACTGGCCGCTAAACTCTGTGTTGCAGCTCTCAGGAACCTCGGCGTACTCTTCGGCGTGTGCGCCGTAGATATCTTTTGACGAAGCAAAAATGAAGACCGAGTTCGGCTGCATCTGTCGCAACAAGTTCGCGGTGCCTTCGACGTTCGTGCGAAAGCAGTTCTCTGCATCCGCCGGGTTCTTGCTGGAGTACGCGGCGAGATGAATCACAACTTCGTAGTGAGCGACCTTCGCCGCCTCGTCCGGATTCAGCACGTCCAGATGCGAGCGGCGCGAAAGATCGTCGGCATTGAAGAAGCGGCGCACGTGCGTGCCGAGATAACCACTGCCGCCGGTGACTAAGAGTTTCAAGGTTCAAGTCCCAGGTTTCAAGTTCATTTTCAAACCGACGTCTCAAGTTCTTTTCCGTTGGCCAACTTGAAACCTGAAACTTGAAACTATTTGATGCCCCGCGCTAATTCATTGAGTTTCATCAGCGAGTCAGCGCGGCCGATCGCGATCAGGATATCGCCGTTTTCGATGGTTGCGTCGCCAGCCGGATTGAAAAGCATCTCGCCATTCTGTCGTCGAATGCTGATGATGACCACGTCCAGCTCGGAACGAATCGGCGTGGCGCGCAGCTCTTGTCCGACCAGCGCCGATGCTGCGTCCACTTCGACTTGCTCGAACGCCAGACCGAGTTCATTCGCCGTAATCGAATCCATGAACTCGCTGATCGCAGGTTTCGTCAAAGCCACGGCCATGCGGTGACCGCCGATGATCGTTGGCGCGACCACGTGATTCGCGCCGGCGCGCAGAAGTTTTGCTTCCGCCTGTTCTTCGACGGCCCGCGCGACGATGCGCAAATTCGGATTCAAATCTCGCGCAGTCAGCACGACGTAAACATTGTCCGCGTCATCGGGAAGGCAGGCGGCCAGGCCGCGCGCGTGTTCGACTCGCGCGTCCCGCAGGGTTTCCTCGAGCGTCGCGTCGCTCACCAGGACATTAACGCCGCGCTGCGTAAACTCGGCCGCGCGTTGCTGATCCTGTTCGATCACGACGAAGGATTCGTTCGTGCGCAGCATGTCGCGCACCAGGTGCGAGCCCACGCGGCCTGACCCGCAGATGATGAAGTGATTGCTTAGCTTGCTCATTTTTCTGGATCGTCGTCGCTGGCCAAAAGTCGCAATCAGCTCCGACTGCACGACAGATTGAACTATGGTCGAGACCGCCAGCGCAACTCCGGCAACGCCGAGTAGCATGATCACGACGGCAAACATGCGGCCCATGCCGCTATGCGGAGTCTCGTCGCCGTAACCAACGGTGGTTAACGTCTGGACAGTGACATAGAAACTGTCAGCGAGCGGCCAGCCTTCGATGAAGTGAAAACCAATCGTGCCGAACAGGACGGCCGCCAGCAGCGCCAGCAGCGCGTAGCGAATGCGAAATTGTTTTCTCAGGACAGCCAAGGGTGATTCTGTTGATTACTGATGCACCAAATCAGACATACGGAGATTAAGACAACAGCTCAACTGAATACTGTTTGAAGACAGGATCGAAGCTAACAAGTTTCGTGTTCTCGACTCTAGCTTGCGCGATCAGGAGCCGGTCGAAAGGATCTTTATGATGGGACGGCAGATTTTCCAGAAACAATACATGCTCCAAATTAACAGCAAGAATCTCAAGGCTGTTATGGTCCCTTTGGCTCTGGATCAATTCCGCGAGTGGTAATCGCAGGCTTAACCTGCCAAATTGCTGCTTGATTTGCATTTTCCAAACGCTGGCGACACTAAGGATCAAATTATTGTCGGTGTCTTCGCGGAGCGCTCTAATTTGCGATGAAAGCTGCGCGGGATTGCTGTCCCACCAAATGAATATGTGAGTGTCGAGGAGCAGTCTCATCGAACGCCAGCCCAGAAATCATCGGGAAGCGGCTGGTCAAAGTCATCGCTGACCGAGATGGCGTCTTTGTGAAGACCGGCTATGCGCTTACCGCCATTTGGCCGTGGAATCGCGGTCAGGCGCGCAACGGGAATATCACCTTCCGATATGATAATCTCATTGCCAGCTTTCGCGAGATCCAGTAACCGAGATAGCTGTTGCTTCGCTTCGCTAAGGTCGACGTTTGTAGTCATAAAAACTCCACGCCGATGGTAGAGCTTGCTCGCTTAAGAGGCAAGGCTCATCGCCGTTTCCAGCGCACGCCGTCCTTGGTATCTTCCAGCACGATCCCGCGCTCCGCCAGCTCGTCGCGAATTTCGTCACCTCGCTCAAAGTCGCGGCGGTGGCGCGCTTCCTGGCGCTCTGCAATTAGATTCTGAATTTCCGCTTCAAGCATGGCGTCGTGGCCAGTCACCTTGAAAACGCCGGTGGAAGCGCGCAGGTTCGGATCCCCTAGGCCGAAAACATTCAGCACGCTGTCAAAGCGTTCGATCGCGGCCATGACTTCGCGCTTGTCGTCTTCGCGCACCGCACGTGTTGCCAAAGCAGTGTTCACTTCGCGGGTCAGTTCGTGAACGGCGGCAAGGGCCACAGACGTATTCAAGTCGTCGTCCATCCCCGCTTCGAATTCTGTCAGCGCTCGTTCGGTCGCGGCATGCATCGCATCGTTGCGACCCGGCTCGGTTCTAGCTTCTTCCAGGCGCGCGCGAAAATCGCGCAAGCTCGCCACCGTCTTCTCAGCGCCGGCCAGCGCGTCGAATGTAAAGTTGAGCTGTTTGCGGCAGGGAACACTGAGCAGGAAATAACGAATCCCGGCCGGAGTGAAACCTTTGGCGGTTAGGTCGCGAAACGTGTAATAGTTTCCTTTCGACTTTGACATCGTCTCGCCTTCGACTTTCAAGTGCTCAAAATGAAGCCAATGGCGCACGAACTGAAGGCCGGTCGCGCCTTCGCTCTGGGCGATCTCGTTTTCATGATGCGGAAACACCAGGTCGATTCCACCCGCGTGCAGATCGAAAGTCTCGCCGAGATATTTCATCGACATCGCCGAGCATTCGATGTGCCATCCCGGTCGACCGCGACCGATGCTCGCATCCCAGGCCGGCTCTTCGGCATTGTTTGGCGCTTTCCATAAAGCGAAGTCG
>DASZZL010000160.1:0-16678 GCA_035545035.1 Pyrinomonadaceae bacterium | reverse complement strand
GACGCGTCGGAACCATTCTCGGTGACCGCGGCGTCAACATCAGTCGTTTTCATCTCGGCCGTCGCGAGCGGGGCGGGGAAGCCATGGCGGTGATCGAGGTGGACGGGACCGTTGATCTAAAAACGCTTGAGGCCCTGAGTTCCCACGCTGACGTACTTGCCGTACGAGAGATTCAACTCTCGTAGATTGTCCTAAGATTTCTCATCGCATTGCCTGAACCCCGCGTTCACAGTCCGCTGCGGCCCGCGTCGATGCTGGCCTCTAATCGTTGCGTTCGGCCTCGGTCCTCGCTATTATCTGCGCCGTTAGTGCTAACTATCTCAGGTCCCACGCCGCACGGCAGGACTCACTAGAGGCCATGGCTCAAAAGGCAGAACATCCCAAAACTGCAGAAGACTACGTCCACCTTGGCAATCGACTGCGCAAGCGGGGCCAACAGGTTGAGGCGTGCCAGGCCTATGACAAAGCCACCAAGCTCGCTCCTGAATCCGCTGATGCTTACGGTAACTGGGGTGACCTCCTCCTAAGACGATCGGAATACGCGGAAGCGGTCGATAAGTATTTGAAAGCGATCAAAGTTGATGCGAATTCCATCGACTATGACAAATGGATCAGCGCGCTTGAGAACCTTGATAGTCGCGAGCAAGCCAAGGCGACAGAAAATTTCGAACAAATCGTGGGCGCTGGCTCGAGCAATGCCTTTGGTTACGCGCGATGGGCAGAGGCACTTGTTGGTCGCAAGAGATATTCGGATGCGGACGAGAAGTTTAGCAAAGCGGTCGAACTCGATTCCAAAAATGAGGCTGCATACAAAGGCTGGGGTGATTCTCTCTATGAGCGGGGCGAATACGAAGACGCCGTGGAGAAGTATCTGGCGGCGGCCCGGATCGATTCTGATTCAATCGACTATGAACAGTGGCTTAAAGTGCTCGATGAGCTTCGGAGTGACGAAAGGACCAGGAAGAATGCGGAGTTGGATCAGATCGTCGAGAAGAACAATTCCGCGCCTGCTTACAAGGAGTGGGCAGGAGCTCTGGTAGCGCTTGAGAGATACGAAGAGGCTTACGAAAAGTACGGACAAGTCGTTGCGATTAATCATGAAGATGCCGCGGCCTTTGGAAGTTGGGGAGATGCCCTGCAAGAAGAGAAGAAGTATCAAGATGCCATAGAAAAGTACCTGTCGGCGATCGCTATCCAGGCACGATGTGCGTTGTCCCCGGGTAAGGTTAAGACGAGGCGTGGCGAGGTAAGCTACAATTCCTGGATCAGTGCTCTCGAGAGTCTGAATAGGTTTCAGAGGCAAGAAGCCATTGACCAGTTCCGCAAGATCGTTACTGACTCAAAGTATTCCAGCGCCTATCGAAACTGGGGAGACGCTCTGTTCGCCCGCGGACAATTCAACGACGCCTGCGAGCAATACCGGGCGGCCATCGACCTCGATCCATCCGACGTGCGCTCTTTCAACGGCTGGGCATTCGCGCTTCTCAAAATGAATGAACCCGCGAAGGCAGCCGAGAAGTATCGGGGTGCGGTCACGATCAATCCTGATTACGCTGCTACGTATATCAATTGGGCCGAACTGCTGTTTGATCAGAAAGACTATCAGATGGCAGTTGAGACTTATGTGTTGGCAATCAAGGCCCAACCGACCTTGCCGGATTATCACAAGTGGATTAGCGCCCTCGCGGAGTGCAAAGCCGAAGAGCGAGAAAAGATTACGAAACAACTCTGGGAATTTGCCAGCGACAACTCCGATTACGCGAGTTTCTATCATGAATGGGGGGCGGCGCTCGCCGAGAAAAAAGACTACGCATCAGCCATTGGCCAGTATCGAAAGGCGATCGCGCTCGATCCCGATGATAGGGAAGCACAGGTTGGCTGGGCCAATGCCCTGGTAGCCTCGGGCGGCGCGGCCGAGGCTTTGAGAATGTACCTGACGATTCTGGAGCACGCTCAAGGGAATGTTGAAGCGTCACAATTGGTCGACTTGCTCGACCAATTGAATGAGGCTGACAAGCGCGTGGCTCTCACAAGAATTCACGAGATCGCGGGAGACGATCCGGAATACGCATCGACGTTTAAAGGGTTGGGCAGTGAACTTTACAACCGCAAGCGGTTTGACGAAGCAATTCAAATGTATGAACCTGCAATCGAGCTGGATTGTGAAGATGCGCAGACACATTACTTCTGGGGCCTGGCGCTTTCCTCCCTACAGAGAAACAGAGATTCGATTGAGATGTACCAGCATTCTATCGACGCCGATCCGCAGTATGGTGATGCCTACCACGCCTGGGGTGTTGCGCTGTTATGGCTAAAGGACTATTCGGGCGCGATTGAGAAACTCGCGAAGGCGATAGAGCTATCGACATACCCTCGTCTCGCCAGCTACGCCTACATGAATTGGGGTGTGACGGCGGCGGCGATGGGAGATTATGAAGCTTCGCTGGAAAAATATGAGCGGGCCGCCCAGATTGCAGAGCCGCAAGACGCGGCCGATGCCTACTTCACCTGGGGTAATGGGCTGTTAGAGGCGAAGTATTACGAAGAAGCGCGCGAAAAATTCCGCAGGGCTATCGAGGCTGATCCAGACAACAAGTATGCGACTTACTCTGCAAATAACATCGGCGACTCGTTCTTCCGAGAGGGTAGGTATGCCGAAGGCAGAGAAGCGTGGGAGAAAGCGCGCGAGGCTTACGCGCGCAACAAACAACAGGCCATCGATAATCTGGATGCGGACTACTTCCTGAATTACGGCAGCATGCTTCAGTCAATCTTTGGCAAACTCGACGAGGCCGAGGAGATCTATCAGCAGGGACTAAGGCTGGATCCGACGAGTGTTTGGATCTTGACGAATTTGGTCGGCCTGTATTTCGAGAAGAAAGACGAACGCGCCAAAAGAGACGGCGGACCTTCGCCGTATTGGAAGGCCCGTGACTATTATCAACGCGCAGCGAGGCTTTTGCGACGCAAGCTCGATCAGGCGGACGATCCAGGGCTGCCTTTCCAGTTCGGGCAGTTGCTGGTGACCTTGGGCGACTACATGACCCAGGATGAAATGGTCAGGGCCGAAGATTATCTCCAGAAAGCCCTCGCGAAAGATCCGAACTCGGCGGACACGTACACGAATCTGGGTGTCTTGAACAATCGAAAGAAGGATTTCACAAAGGCCATTCAGTATTTCACCGATGCTTTCAAACTTAAGCCGGACGACTTGAATGTTTGGAGCAATTTGGCTGAGGCATATCTGAAAGCGGCGACGACCGAAAACGCCGATCCCGGGTTAAAGGAGAAAGCGGAAGCTGAATTCAGAAAGATACTCCAGGCTGCCCCGAATCATGTCGAATCTATTATCGGGCTGGGCGAGGTTTATAAGGCGATGGGTGATGTTGCCAAAGATGAGGACCTTTACGCTCGCGCTATCGAACAATTCGACGAGGGCATTCGGATAGCCGATTCAGCGGCGGGCTCCAAGAAACTGAAGAGAAGAGATTGTGCGGCTGCGCAATATTCGGCTGGTTATTCAAAGGTCAAACTATACGAAGCTGCGACGACCGCCAGGGACGAGAGTCTTCTGACGGATGCTCTGGGATACTTTAATTCAGCTAAGGGTAATGATCCGGAAAACTTTAAGGCGAAACGTGCCGCCGAGCGAATTGAGAGAAGGCTGAGGAGATATACTTCACAAAGAGTGCTAGAAAGACTCGGTCCGCCGGTGATCATCTCTGGCGCTGGCATTATTTTTCTGGTTACCCAGATGGTCTTCCTTTTGCAATGGCCGATAAATATGCTTTTGCGATGGCCGATAAGTATGGCAGCAGGAGCCTATGCAACGCTCAGTTTTGGGGCCTTACTGTTTACTGTGGCAGGCCTCTCCTTGCCGCAATTATTGAAACTGAAAGTCGCCGGCATAGAACTGGAAAAGAGCGCAGTCGAACAAATCACCACTGCCGGCGCTCTTGGAATCAGCAAATAATCTGACGATCGAGTAAGTATCATTCCATGACAGACATTAAGAAGAGCAAGGGCGCAGGGTCCCAAACGGAGACACCTTTGCCGACTCAAGCATCATCTGCTTCGCCAAAACCCACGCGCGGGCGCGTCGATTCAATCGATCTCCTCCGCGGAATCGTGATGGTGATCATGATGCTGGATCACACGCGCGACTTTGTTCACTACGGCGTGTTGCAGTTCGATCCGCTAGATCTATCGAAAACAACTACCGCTCTTTTTCTGACGCGTTGGATTACCCACTTCTGCGCGCCCGTGTTTGTATTCCTCGCGGGCACCGGGGCGTATCTGCAATTCGCGCGCGGCAAGAGCAAGCGCGAGCTTTCACGCTTTCTGATTACGCGCGGACTGTGGCTCATTGTGCTGGAGTTTACCGTGGTCAGGCTCGGGGCTTTCTTCAGTGTTGATCCCAGGTTTTTCGGTTTGGTGCAGGTCATCTTCGTGATTGGCGTTTCCATGATCATTCTCGCGGCGCTGATTCATCTGCCCTTGAAAGTTGTCGCTGCATTCGGGTTGTTGATGATCGCGCTTCACAATCTGTTGGATCGATTTTCGGTGCAAGCATGGCAAGGACCGCAGAGTCCGGTTCCGAGTTGGGGCGCAAAGTTGTGGATGTTGCTGCACCAGCCAGGATTTTTCCCCATCGGACCGCGGTTTCCGAGCCCGATCGTGTTCATGCTCTATCCGCTGATTCCGTGGATTGGTGTAATGGCGGCAGGGTACGCCTTTGGCGCAATCTACACGAAAGATTCCCAACAGCGAAAGCGTTGGCTGTTATGGATCGGCGCAATCGCAACGCTCCTATTCGCGCTCATTCGGGCCATCGACATTTATGGTGAGCCGCTTCATTGGGCGCGCCAGAATAATGTCGTGTTCACCGTGCTGTCTTTTGTGAACACGACAAAGTATCCACCATCGTTGCTTTTCCTGCTGATGACTTTGGGGCCGGCGATTCTATTGCTGTTCTGGTTTGAATCAAGCGACAGATTGTTGGGAGCGCCGGCGGCTAACCCGCGCTCCGTCCGTTCAAGAGTTCGAGAGTTTTTCGTCACCTTTGGTCGCGTGCCGCTTTTCTTCTATTTGCTCCAATGGCCGACCGCGCATTCCATCTCTCTGCTGCTGCACATCCTTGCGGGCAAGCCGTGGAGATGGCTGTTGCAGACGCCAATAGGATGGCAATACCAACCCGGCATGGGCTTCAACCTGGTGGTAGTTTATATATGCTGGATCGCCGGCGTGCTCCTGCTATATCCGCTCTGCAAATGGTTCGCGCGTTTGAAGGCGCGAAGGCGCGATTGGTGGTTGTCGTATTTGTAAGACTCCGTTTACACCTTCATTAGGGCGCGACCAGCTATGCTATCTTAAGCCCGCTGTTCCAATTCATTCCTTTTTCCGCGGGCAGGGATGCCCACGAACCGCACGCAGATGCGTGCGCTCCTAGTTTCTACCAATGCTAAGCGAAGCCGTCGCTCACTATCACGATCTGCTGGCCGAATCAGAGCTGGCGCGCGCCTCTCTGGCGCATCTCGATCAAGGCCTTGAACGCGCGAAATTGATTTTCGGCGGGCGGCGCCTGTCGCCCTATCTGCGGCCACACTTTGTCAGCGAAGAAGACTTTGCGCGCGTAACTCACGTCTGTGAAACGGTCTGGGGCGCGATTGAGAAGGTCAAGGACGCTGCCGTTGCTGACTCTTCCTTACTCGATGAACTGGGTTTGACTGAGATTGAGCGCGAACTGGCCAAGATCGATCCGGGCTATCGTGCGGTGTCGCCGACGGCGCGACTCGATTCATTTCTCACCGAAGATGTTTATAGCTTTGTTGAGTTGAATGGCGAAAGTCCGGCCGGCATTGCCTACGCGGACGCAGCCTTCGAGATATTTGAACAACTTCCGGTCATGAAGCGGTTCGCCGAGACTTACCATCTGCGGCGATTTGAAGGCCGGCCGCTGATGCTGAAACTCCTCGTGGATTGCTACGAAGAGTTTCTCGGCCGGCGATCGAATCGAGCGCCGCACATCGCGATTGTCGATCTGAAAGGCATGCCCACGCAGAAAGAATTCGAGTTGTTCCGCGAATACTTTGAAGCCGAAGGGCATCCTTCAATTATTGCCGCGCCGGAAGATCTCGAGTTTAGCAACGGGCGTCTGCGTGCCGGTGAATTCGAAATCGACATCGTCTACAGGCGTCTGCTGGTCAACGAATATTTGCCGATAATGAAGCAGCATCCGGCGCTGCTCGACGCGTATCGCGCGCGCGCGATCTGCATGGTCAATAGTTTTCGTTCCAAGATCATTCACAAGAAGGCGCTGTTTGCAGTGCTCACAGACGCGCGCCATACAAAGCTTTTCACCGAAGAAGAACGCTCGTTGATTACTGGCCACGTTCCCTGGACCAGGCGGGTGCGCGCCGGCCGTAGCGATTACTATGGCGAAGAGATCGATCTGCTGGAGTTCATTAGCGAGAGACGTGATCGGCTGGTGCTGAAACCAAACGATGATTACGGTGGACACGGAATTTACATTGGCTGGAACATTGACGAGATCGGCTGGGACGAAGCCATCCATAACGCGCTGGCAAACGGCGATTATCTGGTGCAGGAGCGCGTGCCCACCGCGCGCGAAGTGTTTCCTGCGCTAACGAACACCGGAACGATTGCGTTTGCCGAGCAGTTAGTCGATCTGGATCCGCTTCTTTTCAACGGCAAAGTTGGCTCGGCATTCACCCGTCTATCTTCAAACGAGTTGGCGAATGTCACGTCTGGCGGCGGCATGGTGCCGACCTTCGTAATCAGCAAACGGTAACGCTCCTTTGCCGGCGGCCCTGAATTCCCACAAAAACGCTAATAAAAAAGGCCGTTGACGGGGTTTCGCGAGGATGTTAACCTTCCGAGTGGTTGGGTTTCCGGAATCCCAGCGCCCCTCAGCAGTTCTCACCAGCAAATCACTTCGTCACTTCGCTGAAGGTCCCAAATGAAAATAACGCGCAGTTTGCTTCCCTTGCTCTTGCTTTTTAGCGCATCGCCGGCGAGCGCGATGGTCTTGCACGTCTTAGTGACTGAGGTGCGCGATGGCAAAAGTGTCGTCGTCATGAACGGCAACCGAAAGCTGACCGTAATTCTGGAGGGCGTGGATGCCCCTGAGTTGATGCAGGAGTACGGCGATGTGGCGCGGCAACATCTCACCAGCTTGATTCTCGGCAAAGAAGTCGATGTCCATTTTACCGAACTCCAGTCAGCGAACGTGGTTGGCAAAGTAGTCTGGAATAACATGGACGTCGGCCTGCAAGTAATCCGCGACGGCGTGGCCTGGTATGACAAGAGCAACGATCACGATCTCAGCGAAGTAGAGCGGCGCGTGTATGCCGAAGCAGAGCAGGCGGCGCGTGATGAGCAACGTGGTCTGTGGCATGACGGATCGCCAATGCCACCCTGGGAGTGGAGGCGCGCGCAACTTGCGAGGAATGTCATACCCGCCACACATAACAGCAAACGCTCGGGCGGACATTCCCTTACTACAGAAGATCTTTTGTTCACGAGAAAAGCAGCCATTGCCAACACACCTTCCAACGCGAAAGGCAGGAGCGCCCTGGCGAAGCCGTCGGCGAAACCGTTGAATCGTACCGGGGAAGACTACGACTTCCGAGCTTACTTGACGCAAGGTAGGACCAGCATCGTTTACTTTTATGCCGACTGGTGTCCAACTTGTCGCCAGATGGGTCCAGTCATGGACGCCATCAACGCACAAGTGCCGGACATGCAGGTTCTGTTCATGGACATTGGCGATTGGAATACGCCGGTTACCCAGCAATATGGCATCACCTTCGTTCCGTATTTGAAGATTTACGATAAGTCTGGAAGCTTGATCGTTGAAGGAAACGCTGCCAGAAGTTGGCTGCAGCAAGCTATCAGGCAACGGATGTAGGTCCGGGTTGATTATCTGCTCCATCCTTCTATTGTTGACACCTCCTGTTGAATCACGCTAACGTGTAATCCCGTGGATCGCACGGGCCCAAATTCCAACCAAATCGCAGTCGCAATCATCCCCGCCCGTTACAATTCAACTCGGCTTCCCGGAAAACCGTTATTAGAAATCGGAGGAAGACCGCTCGTATTGTGGGTGGTGGAGCGCGCCTTAGCCGCGCGCACTGTGAGCCGCGCGATCGTGGCGACAGACGACGCGCGCATCTTTGATTGCGTTACATCCGCGGGCTTCGAGGCGGTGATGACGCGTGCCGGCCACCAAACCGGAACTGATCGCGTTGCCGAGGTCGCCCGCGATCTCGACGCCGATGTAATCGTTAATGTTCAGGGAGACGAGCCGTTAATCGAGCCGGAGACGATCGACCGCGCGGTCAGTGCGCTCATCAACGATCGCGAAGCAGAAATTGCCACGACCTGCGAGGCTATCGATGAGTCGGCCGATGTACTTAGTGGCGCGGTAGTGAAAATACTCGTGGATGACGAGGGTCGCGCGCTTGAGTTTTCGCGCGCGCCGATTCCTTTTCCTAATCAGGCCGTGTTGCGGCACGGTTCGATTGAAGCAGCGCTCGAGTGTGAACCGGCGCTGCTTTCGACTTTTAGAAAGCACACCGGGCTCTACGTCTACCGCCGCGAGTTTCTTCTGAAGTTTACGAGCTGGCCGCAGTCCGAAGCCGAAGCGTCGGAATCTCTCGAACAGTTGCGCGCCCTGGAACGCGGCGTGAAGATCAGGGTCGTGGAGGCGAAGTCGCCGTCGATTGGCGTTGATACGATCGAAGATCTCGAACGCGTGCGTTTGCTAATCGAGAGCAAGGTAAAGGTGGCTCTATGAGTGCGCACGACTGGATTGGAATTGGGATCGTCGCGCTTGTGATTGTGGGCGGGCTGGTCATGCTTAATCACATCACCAAGCCGTACGACGTAAAGACTGAAGATGAGTTTGAGCGGCGGCGAAAAGAGCAGACCGGATTGATGACCGCTGGTATGATGGGTTTGCAGCAGTTTCTGGATCCCAGCGCAAAAAAAGCAGCCGAGGTTCAGCAGGATTTGCGTCGGGGAATATACGACGACAAAGAGGAAGCGGACGATCCGCCGGAAGCGGGCGCCGAAGCAAGGCAAAAGGAAAAAGGAAAAAGTCAAAACGAAGATTGATGATCCGGTGCTTCACTTTTGCCTTTTACCTTTTTACTTTTTAATTCTCCGAAGGAGTGAACGATGCCTAAATACATTTTCGTAACGGGTGGCGTGGTTTCAAGTTTGGGTAAGGGCCTGGCCGCGTCTTCGATCGGATGCTTGCTGGAAGCACGCGGCCTGCGAGTGACGCTGATCAAACTTGATCCTTACATCAACGTCGATCCGGGCACGATGTCGCCTTTTCAGCACGGCGAAGTGTTCGTCACCGACGACGGCGCCGAGACGGATCTTGACCTCGGCCATTACGAGCGGTTCACCCACGCGCATTTGTCGAAGGCAAACAACTGGACCACCGGGCGCATTTATCTTTCGGTGCTCGAGAAGGAGCGGCGCGGCGACTATCTCGGCAAGACAATTCAAGTTATTCCACACATCACAAACGAAATCATGGAAGCAATCCGTTCGGTCACGCCCAACGGCGAAGCGGATGTAGTCATCGCCGAAATTGGCGGCACGGTGGGCGACATCGAATCGCTGCCTTTTTTGGAAGCAATTCGCCAGTTGGGCAACGAGGAAGGACGCGAGAACGCGCTGTTTGTTCATGTCACGCTGGTTCCATACATCGCCGCCGCCGGCGAGCTGAAAACGAAGCCGACGCAGCATTCAGTTCGTGAGCTGCGCGAAATCGGCATTGCGCCCGACGTGCTGCTTTGTAGATCAGACCGGCCGTTGTCACACGACCTGCGATCGAAGATTGCGCTGTTTTGCAACGTCAAAGAGTCGGCGGTGATCAGCGCGCAGGATGTGGATACGATCTACGATGTGCCGCTGACATTTCACGATCAGGGATTGGACGAATTGATCGTTTCGTCGTTGCAATTGGCCGAGGTCGCCGTGCAGGGTGATTTGTCTGAGTGGCGCAAACTAGTTTCGACTGTTCGCGAGCCGTCGGCCGGTGAGACCGCGATCGCCATCGTCGGCAAGTATGTCGAGCTTGAGGATTCTTACAAGTCCCTGCGCGAGGCTCTGACGCACGGCGGCATAGCCAACAACTTGCGCGTTAACGTGCGCTGGATCGAGTCGGAAGAGTTGATGGACGACAATTCCGACGCGCGCCTGCGTGACTTTGACGCGATTCTGGTGCCCGGTGGATTCGGCAAGCGCGGCGTCGAAGGAATGATTCGCGCGATCTCTTATGCGCGGCGAACGCGGACGCCTTATTTCGGAATCTGTCTCGGCATGCAGACGGCTTGCGTTGAGTTTGCCCGCAACGCATGCGATCTGAAGGACGCCGACTCAACCGAATTCAATGTCGAAACGCCGCATCCGATTATTTTCAAGCTGCGCGATTTGGTTGATGTCGAGCAACTCGGCGGAACCATGCGCCTCGGCGCGTGGCCGTGCCTGTTAAGCGAAGGGTCGCTCGCGCGCGAGGTTTACAGCGGCGCGGAAGAAATCAGCGAGCGACACCGCCATCGCTACGAATTCAATCCCGCATTCCGCGAGACGTTGGAGCACGGTGGATTGATTTTCAGTGGAGTCTCGCCTGATCAGAAGTTTATCGAGATTGTCGAACTCTCACGCGACGAGCATCCGTGGTTTCTCGCCTGCCAGTTTCATCCCGAGTTCAAATCAAAACCGCTGGCGCCGCATCCGCTGTTCGCCTCGTTCGTTCACGCCGCGTTTCAGAATCGGTTGCACACCGAAGCGGCAGTCGAACAGATTCCAGATACGGATGTCCCCGCCATTGAGCGAGCGGCGACTGCGAGTGAGAACTGAATCAGGAGCGCCGATGCCCCGTCGGCGGTCGCGACACCTTGGCCCGCTCGCTACTGCAAGCGGTTCTGTACCTACCACTCCGGTCGCTAACGCTCGCGCTTCTGTTTGGGCGATAATGCCCGAGCGCGCTCGCTCGATAACTCGTCGAAACTATTCATGCTTCAATGCCCCAGATGCGGCCGGCAGTTTCCTGACAATGTGCACGTGTGCCCGGATGACTTAACGCCATTGAGAGCCGACGACACCAACCCCGATGTTCCCGTCGATCCGCTCATCGGCCGCGTGTTCGACGGCAAGTATCGTTTGGACGAGCAGCTCGGCGGCGGCGGCATGGGCACGGTCTATCGCGCGACGCACCTGATGATCGAACGCCCGGTGGCAATCAAGGTGCTGAACCAGCGGTTCGTCGGCGACCAGACGGCGCAGGAACGGTTTCGCCGCGAAGCGCGCGCGGCGGGTCGCATGCATCATCCGAACGCCGTCACCGTTACTGATTTTGGCACGACCGAGGATGGCTGGCTCTATATCGTGATGGAGCTGCTGGAAGGACGCACGCTGCGCGACTTGCTGGCGCACGAAGCGCCGCTCGATCCCGCGCGCGCGGTTTCGTTCATGCTGCAAGCGTGCTCAGCGGTCGGCGCGGCGCATGATGCAAACCTGATTCATCGCGATCTGAAACCGGCGAACATTTTCATTGAGCAGCGCCCGAACATGCCCGCGGTCGCGAAGGTGCTGGACTTTGGCGTCGCCAAGTTCGCGGTCGAGGAACACGAGGATGACGATTACAAAACGCTGACACAGGTGGGCGCGATCATCGGCACCCCGCGTTACATGTCGCCTGAGCAATGCTCGGGCGCGGCGCCGCTGACTCCGGCATCGGACGTTTACAGCCTCGGAATAATTCTTTACGAGATGCTGACAGGCGCCGTTCCGTTCAGCGCGGAAACGCCGCTGGCCCTGGCGATGAAACAGGTGACTGAAGCGCCGCGCCCGCCGCGCGAGGTCATTCCCTCGATTCCAAAGGAGCTCGAAACGGTGGTCCTGCACGCGCTGGCAAAGCAGGCCGCCGATCGTCCGCCGGATGCGAACGAATTTCGGCGCGAGCTGCACGCAACCGCGGAAGATTTGGGACTGGAACACGCGGACAGCACAGTCACGCCGACGATGGACGCTCTGCGCCACGCGGGCACACAGAGCCCTTCGGGCCGTTTGGTGATCGACCTGGCAACACTGCGGCAGGTGCAGGCAGCAAGCAGCGGAGAAAGCGACGGCGCTGAGTTAGCCACGGGCGCGGCATCGAAACGCGGATTTGGCCGCATGAAAGTGCCGATGGAGAAGCAGGGCGCAGCTCAGGTGTCGCATCGCGGGCGCGTGGTCGTTGCCGCGATGATTGCGCTGGTCGCGATTGTCGCTGTGCTGGGAATCGGTTATCGCTGGCGGCACAGTTCCGATCCGGTCAGTGCCAGTCAAACGGCGAATCCGAACGTCGCCGCCCCCGTTGCGGCAGTAGCGTCGCCAACGCAGAGTGCCTCGCCTTCGCCGTCTCCGTCTGCGACGACAAATCAGCCGCGCGACGCCAAGAACCAACCCAGAAAAGAAAATAAGAAGGAATCGAAAAACACCTCTTTTTGGGGCCGAGTAAAGCGGCGGATATTCAAGTAGGGAACAGATGAACGCAAGTTCAAAGAAGAAACCATTTCAAGTTGGCGGCGCCACGTTTGGCGACGGACGCCTGACGATCATTGCGGGGCCGTGCGTGATCGAATCCGAAGCACACGCGATGATGATGGCGCAAGAGTGCGCCGAACGCGCGCGCGCGGCCGGACTGGATTTTGTTTTTAAGTCTTCCTTCGACAAAGCTAATCGCTCTTCGATCAAGAGCTTTCGCGGGCTGGGCATGGAAGCCGGGTTGGGAATCTTGCGGCGAATCAAAACGGAATTAGGCGTACCTGTGCTTACCGACGTTCACGACGTGGGGCAGATTAGCGCTGTTGCCGAGGTCGCCGACGTGCTTCAGATTCCCGCGTTTCTTTGTCGACAGACTGATTTGATTTCGGCAGCCGCCACGTCGGGACGCGCCCTCAATATCAAGAAGGGACAGTTTCTCGCGCCGGAAGATGCGCGTAACATCGTCGAGAAGGCCCAGGCCGCAGGTTGCGAGCGAGTGATGCTGACGGAACGCGGAGTGAGTTTTGGCTACCACAATCTGGTCGTCGACATGCGCTCGTTTCCGATCATGAGCGAGTTTGGCGTGCCAATCGTTTTCGATGTTACGCATTCGCTTCAATTGCCGGGCGGTTTGGGTCATGCAACCGGCGGATTGTCGCAGTACATCGAACCGCTCGCGCGCGCCGGCGTGGCTTGCGGGGTTGATGCGGTGTTCATGGAAGTTCACGACCGGCCTGAGCGCGCGCTGTCGGACGGTACGAACATGCTGCCGCTGGCGCGCATGGGCCCGTTACTTGAGTCTTTGCGTGATATTCACGCGCTGGTAAGTGAGCGCGCAAACAAGGCAACGCGATGAAGCTCGGCTATTTCGGATCGACACGGTTATTCTTCCCTGAGAGTTTTATCGACAACATCATGAGAAAGTTTAGAATTCTTCTGCTGGTATGTTTGATCGGTTCGGCGGCCTCCCAATTCTCGTTGAGCGCGCAGGATGAACCTCGCGCGGTTTGGCAGGTCACAAACTTTGACATCACGGTCAACAACACGAGCGCTGAACGCGCGCTGAATGCTCGCGCGGTAGTCTCCGTGCGCAACGTCGGGCGCGGTTCCGGATCGAGTCTGACCCTGCGCATTAGTTCAAAGGCTGAGATCAAAAGCGTGAGTGTTGGTGGAGCGACGGCGAGTTACCGGTCGACGCCGGAAACACGAGGCGGCGCGCAACGCGTGACAATTACGCTGCCGAGCGCAGTCGCGCCGAATGGAACAGCCAGTGCCACAGTCGATTATCGTTTGCCGGTAGAAGAGAACTCAGGCCTGGCCGCGCTCTCGCCGGTTGGATCGCAGTTCCTGCCGCTGTCTTTGTGGTATCCGTCGCCCAACACGTCTCTCGCGGTTCATGGCGCAGACTATGCGCCGTTTCGTTTGACAGTAAGCGGCGCCAACGCTATCGCGTCGGGCGTTGAAAAGAGCGCGAATGGCGACAGCATCTTCGAACAATCGCTTCACGCGCTGCCATTCTTTGTCGTGGGAAGTTGGGATCGCGTCGACGGCAGCGGCAGCGCCAAAGGGATCACTGCGTTTCTGCCTAAAGGTGCGGGCGCGGACGAACGTAAACAGGCGGAAAGCTTGATCGCGTTGACGGCTGATGCTCGCTCGTTCTGCGCGGGGCTGTTTGGCGCGGCGCCTGAAGTTCCTTTGCGGCTGGTGGCCAGCAATCGCGGCGCGGGCTTTGATGATGCGGGGACGATTCTGCTCGGCGAGGGCGCGTTTAGTCGCAGAAAGATCGATTCGATCACCGCGCTCGACATCGGTGAAGCGGTAGCGCATTTATGGATCGGTGGCGCGACGCCGGTTCGCGGCGAAGGGCACGGCGTTGTGCGCGAAGCGCTCGGTCGCTTTATCGCCACGCAATTTATCGAGAAGCACTTTGGTTCGGATGCCGCGGAAGATGAGCGAGCGCGCCAGCGGCTGGCTTACGAATCGATCGCCAAACGCGATGCGCCGCTGGCGCTCATGACGCCGCTCGATGCAACTTATTTCAACTCAATCTCGAACAAGGGCGCGATGATTTGGCGTCTGGTCGATCACATGATCGGACGCGACACGTTCGTGGCCGCACTGCGCGGATTGCTGCTGAGTGGTCAGAGCGACGAAGAAGGATTCAACCTTGCGCGGGCGCGCGCAGTGTTTGCCGAGCGCGGCGGCCCAGCCGTGAAGGGTCTTCTCGATCAGGAACTCGATCATGCGACAGATATGGATTTGATGGCGGGATTGCCGCATCAGGAGAATGGCCAATGGGTGGCTGCGCTGCGCAATCTTGGATCAAACGAAGTGACGGTCAGCGTGGCCGCGACTACCGACTCTGGACAGCAGGTTACGGTGCTCGCAACGATCCCCGCGCATGATTTCGCTCAGGCCGTCTTCAAGACTGCGTCGAGGGTCGTGCGGGTGGAAGTCGATCCGGAGAAGCTTTATCCGCAGATTGACTACGAGAACGACATTGCGCCGCGTCCCGTCGCAGTTGCCGGTTCGCTGGCCGAGGCCACTCGGCTCTTTGGGGCTCAGGAATATGCCAAGGCGGACGCGCTTGCGCGCAATCTGCTCGCTGCCGCGCCGCGCATGCAGGAGGCGCGCATTGTGTTCGCGCGCATACTCCTGGCTGAAAACAAGACCGACGAAGCCGAGCGTGAGTTTCACCGACTGGCTGACGATCGCTTGCCGACGCCCGCGACGCTTGCATGGTCTGCGATTGGTCTGGGCGAAATTGCGTCGCGCCGGGGTCAATCGGCTGAAGCCGCGCGCGCTTTCAACGAGGCCGTGCGGGCGGACGCCGAATACGCTTCGACTCTGGCTGCGCGCGCCGCGCGTATTCGCGCCGAGGCTGCCGCGCCTCCGCCTGCCGACGAGTCGGCAAAGACTTTTATCAATCAGCTCGACGCCGCGATTCGCAGTGGCCGTCAAGCTGAGATCGCGGCGTTGATTGTGCCGGGCGAATTGATAAAGTTTGTTCGCGGCGCCGTGGGCACGCAACCCGAAGCCTGGCAGACGCGCGTGCTGCGCACCGAACAACTCGACGCAAATCACCTGGCCCTGGACGTAACCCTCAACACGAAGCAGTTGGGCGCGGAGCATTCGGGCACGGCCGTGTTCATCCTGGCGCGCGTGGGCGGAAGCTGGAAGCTGAACGCGATCGAATACTTTGAAGTGAGATAACGAAGCCCGAGTTTCAGGTTTAAGGTTTCAAGTTTCAGGTTTCGGTATTTCGAAGCTTGAAACATGAAACCTCAGACCCGAGACGAGTAAACTTGAAACCTTAATCTTGAAACCTGAAACTTCAGATATCGACGCCCGGGCCAAGCGCATCAAGCTTCTCTTGATGGACTGCGACGGTGTGCTCACCGACGGACGCTTGTGGTTAATGGCTGAAGGTGACGAGCAGAAGACTTTTCATGCGCGCGATGGGCAGGGAATCTCACTCTTTCATCGCGCTGGATTGAAGACCGGAATCATTTCCGGCCGCACGTCGAGCGCGGTCGAACGACGTGCTCAGGAGCTGAAGATGTCGTACGTGCGGCAGTACGCGAAAGACAAAATCAAGGCGCTTGATGAAATACTTGCCGAAGCTGGAGTGTCCGCAAACGAATGCGCGTACATAGGCGATGATGTGGCCGACATTCCAGTCATGCAGCGCGTCGAGCTCGCGGTTGCGGTCGCCGATGCGGTCGAAGAAACGAAGCAAGCTGCGCACTACGTAACGGAACTCAATGGCGGACACGGCGCCGTGCGCGAAGTCACCGACCTGATCCTCAAGGCTCAGGAACGTTGGCCAGAGCTGATGCGAAGGTACATCGAAGAGTGATGAGTACTGAGGGATGGGTGGTGAGTCATGAGTAGTGATTCGAGGTTGAATAACGATCGGGTGCAGATTCGCTCACGACCTCTGCCGGCTGCTCACTGCCTACAGCTCACTGCTCACCGTCCTGTTGACAGGGCGGCTTTTCATCCTTCATCCTTCCGCCTTCATCCTTGCTCTTGAGCGGGCGTAACTCAATGGTAGAGTGTCAGCTTCCCAAGCTGGATGTTGCGGGTTCGATCCCCGTCGCCCGCTCCA